>JAQYVW010000009.1 GCA_030145325.1 Desulfurivibrionaceae bacterium | reverse complement strand
TGATGATATAGTTAAATGCGTTGAGCGAGCCTCTGATCTGATCCGCAAGATCCTCACCTTCAGCCGCAAGCAGGTGTTGCGGCCCACAGCCCAGGATCTCAACACCTTGATCGATGATTTTGTCAAGATCCTCCGCCGCTTGGTTCGTGAGGATATTGAAATGATAGTCGATTTGGCTGATGACTTGCAGCTGGTGAGCGGTGATTCCGGTCAGTTGGAACAGATCCTCATGAATTTGGTGGTCAATGCTGGCGACGCGGTCTCCGGCAATGGCCGGATCACCATCCAGACCCGCAATGTCACCGTGGCCAATGACAGCCTGGTCGATGTGGACAACAAGCCCATTGTTGGCGACTTTGTGGTGCTTTCCATCTGTGATGATGGCACGGGCATGGATCAGGAAACCCTGCCGCGGATCTTTGAGCCATTTTTTACCACCAAGGAGGTGGGCAAGGGGACCGGCATGGGTCTCTCCACCGTCTATGGCATTGTTCAGCAGCACAGTGGGCATTTGCGTATTGAAACAACGGCGGGCCAAGGTACCACCTTTTATATCTATCTCCAACAGACGACCCAGCGGGATACGCCTGCGGAAAAGCCGGAAGGGGTACGGATCGCCACTGGCGACGAAACCATTCTGCTGGCGGAGGACGACCCCGGCGTCCGGGAGGTTGCCGTTGCCACCTTACGGGATTACGGCTATCGGGTGATTGAGGCGGTTAACGGTGGCGAAGCGGTCAAGGTCTTTGCAAAGGAACAGGGGGGCATCGATCTGTTGCTCACCGATGTGATCATGCCTGGTATCCACGGCGATCAGGTGGCCAAGACCCTTCGGGAGAGTAAACCGGATTTGCCGGTGCTCTATGTCAGCGGCTACACCTTTGACATGTCAACCAAGGATCTGGATAGGGAGGACAATTCGTTGTTCCTGCAGAAGCCGTTCCGGCAGGCGGCTCTGGTACAGGCGGTGCGGGGGTTATTGGATCGAGTGGGCAAGGGCTCCTGATTTCCGGTGTGGGCAGTTCCCGGTATCAGTAGGAGGATTATTACCGCGCCGATCGGTTGCTGCTAACCATGCGGTCGTTGCTCAAGGCGCTGGCATTGATCTTGGGATGGGGCATCGATCTCCGACAAAAATCCTCATTTGTGGACAGACACTTGTTACCATAACTCAATGCCAAGACGAGTTCGTTTAGCCCTTCCAAATGGTCCTCATCACATCATTCAGCGCGGGCATTATCGGCAGATTTCGGAGAAGATCGTTCGTCGTCTTGAGTTGATGAGCCCGGTCTGTCCGAGGAAAGAAAAAAATTGTCTCCTTTTCTTCTTCGTACCTATAAGGAAAATATAACTTTATGAAAGATCCTCTCGTTACACCAGAGATGGATGACAGGCACATCCTTGGTATCATATTTGGAATGACCAGTGCCCAGGCCCTGTATGTTGCCCATGATCTGAAACTCTTTTCCGTGCTGGCGGATGCCCCCTTGTCCCTGGCGGAGTTGGCGGCACGGCTCAGCTTGCGGCCTCGGTCCGTCCAGGCCCTGGTATCCATCTGTTGTGCCCAGAAACTTCTTCGGCTGGATGCACAGGGACTTTATGTACTGTCTGAGGTTGCCCGTCGATTTCTTCTGCCGGAGAGTCCCACCTCTATGGGGGCCATCCTGGATCAGGGATTGAGGAATCCCGAACTTTCCTCTTTTGCCTCACTGAAAGAGTCGTTGTTGACCGATGCGCCCCAAGTTTACGGTGGAAATGACCTTTTTGAGACCAATGAACAAAAAGAGGAGCAGGCAAGGGCGTTCACCCGTTGCATGCACAGTAAAAGCATGGCCGCCGCCATAGCCTGGCCCCATGTCATCGACCTCAGTGGCTACCAGAGACTGTTGGACATCGGCGGCGGTTCCGGGGCTCATTCCATCGGGGTGGTATCTTGCTGGCCACATTTGCAGGCCACGGTCTATGACCGTCCTCTGGTTTGCCAGGTGGCCGAGGAGTTTATCGCTGCCAACAGCTTCCGGGACCGGATCAACACCGTGCATGGGGATATGTGGCATGACCGCTTACCTGAGGCCGATATCCATTTTTATAGCGATATCTTTCATGACTGGCCACCGGAGAAATGTCAATTTTTGGTTGAAAAAAGTTATGCGGAAATGGACCATGGCAGTCGAATCATTATTCATGAAATGTTGTTCAACGATACCAAGACAGGGCCTCTCTCCGTTGCCGCCTATAATGTCCGAATGATGCAGTGGACGAGAGGACAGCAATTTTCCGGCGGAGAACTACGCAACTTGCTGGCGGCTGTCGGTTTTCAGGAAATTGAGGTGCTTCCCACCGGGTTTGGTGACTGGCAGATGGTTACCGGGGTCAAGGTCGATCCTTCATGCTGACCAATTGGCCAACATCCCTGACTCTCTCTGCCTTTGTTTGCTCCTTCTCGATCTTTTTTCCGTTGTTGTAAACTTTTAATAACGCGTTTTGGGGTACTGGGTGCCGTTGCTGAGGAAAACACCTTGCCCTGTTGGGCAGGGTCTCTGTCGTGCGCAACAGGGCGAAGTGTATGGGAAAAAATATATAATATCATTTTTTGACCCGATGAGATAAGTTATCAGAGATATTACGGGTGTAATAACATAACTCTGGGAGGAGGACGTAAAGTTATGAAACGATTGATATTGGCCGCCGGGCTGGGTTGTTTGACTTTGTTCCCCATCGTCTCCTTTGCCGCCGACATTACGGTTGAGGATAGAATGCAGGATGTGCGTGAAATGTTCTCCTCGCCCTATCAGGAGGTGGACTACTACCGTGCCGACCGGTTGCTGCTCACTGCTACCAAGCGCATGATGTCGCTTCGGGAAGCGCCGGCCATCGCCACCGTGATCACTGCCGATGAGATTGCCGCCATGGGGGCCAGGAATCTTATGGATGTCTTGCAAACAGTGCCCGGCATCGGCGTTTCCAGGAATGAGCAAGGTTTCTTCATGTTTGACGTGCGCGGGATCAGCACGGTTAAGTCCGAAAAGATCCTTCTTATGATTGACGGCCACTCCCTCAACAAAAACTATGCCAGCAGCGGTTTGGTGAATTTCGGTGACTATCTCAGCGTGGACAACATCCGCCAGATAGAAATCGTCCGCGGCCCCGGTTCCGCCCTATACGGCGACAACGCCTTTGTTGCCGTCATCAATGTCATTACCAAGGAGGCTTACGACCTTGAAGGGGTGGAGGTGAAACTTTCGGGCGGCAGCTTTGACACCTCCAAGTTCAGTATCCTTGGCGGCAATATTTTTGACAACGGCCTGCAGGTTTTCGGCAGTCTCGACTATTGGCAGACCCATGGCCCGGGTCTCACCATCGCTGAGGATCGCTGGAGTGGAAATCCGATCACCAAGGCTCCCGGCGATGCCGATACGACCTACGAGGCATTGGAACTCTTTGTTAAACTTGCCTACAAGGACTTCTCCTACGAGGGGCACTTCGTCGACAACAGTCGCGGTGTGTATGTGGGCTTTGCTAACGCCATTACCGACGATAATCACCTGGAATTTAAAAATTTCTGGCACGAGATTGCCTACCGGCACGCCCTTACCCCATCGCTGACCGGTTCGGCCAAATTGTACTGGGACCATTTCGAGCAGGACGCCTCGGTGAAGCTCATGCCGCCGGGATTTATCGGCAGTTTCCCTGAAGGTATGATCGGCGGCCCTCTCTGTACGGACAACACGGTGGGCGGCGAGTTGCAGCTCGATTACGACCTGACGGCCAGAAACCACCTGCTTTGGGGGCTGCATTACGAAAAGATGCGACAGTATGACGTGAAGTCAATTTCTAACTTCAACCCCAACACCTACGCCTATCTCGGCGGGGTACAAGATATCTCCGCCTGGGGTAACTGGAACAAGGATGCGATCAGGGAGAGTTACGCCACCTATCTGCAGGATGAATGGGAGGTCGTCAACGATGTCAAGTTGACCGCCGGCGTCCGCTACGATCATTACAGCGACTTTGGCGACACCACCAATCCCCGGGCAGGCGTAGTTTGGAATTTCTCCAAGCAGGGGGAAATAAAGCTGCTGTACGGCGAGGCATTTAGGGCTCCCAACTTCAGTGAGTTATATAATGACAACAATACCTCGCTGGTGGGCAATGAAGCTCTGGAGGCGGAACAGATCACCACCTATGAAGCGGCCATCGGCTACCGCCTGACCGAGAAGCTTGGGGTTGACCTCAATTATTTCTATATGGAGATAACCAATCAGATCACGCGTGACACCTCCGTAGCGCCAAACGAGTATGCCAATATCGGCGGCAGTGAATCCGACGGTATTGAGTTTGCCTTGAACTACCAGTTCGGCGTGGAAGATTACCTGAAACTTACCTACACTTATCAGGCCCCGCGCGATACCGCCACCGGCGAGGCCTTACCCTTCGTGCCCAAGCAGCGGGCCGGAGGTACTGTCAATTATGCGTTGTCGCGGATAATATCGGCCAATGTGGATGTATCCTGGACAGGGGAGCGGTCTCGACCGGCAGGCGATTCCAGAGCGGAGGTGGATTCCTTTACCAAGGTGGATCTGGCGGTAACCGCCAAACACTTCTATCGTGAAATGGAGATTCGAGGTGTGATTTACAATCTTTTCGATAAAAAGTACGTTGATCCTGATCTTTCCGGGGCAGCCCAGTATATTCCCAATGACTACCCTCGGGCGGGAATCTCCGGGATGCTGACGGTGGGCTACAAGTTTTGAGGCCCCCTTTTCCTGAATTGGCCTGAAGATGACATTCCTTGCCTCATGATTTCATCTGCCAGCGAACGGCACCATGTTAAGCGTGTAAATCTCGCAATAGAGGCGGTCCTGTGGTGGCCAATCAGATACAGGCGGGCAAGACGTTGGTAACGTTATTCTCAACAGCATAAAACCGAGGTATTGGCCTGGCGGAACGGAGTAGGGTGGCAACCGGTATAAAGACGCTTCGCCAGCTCGATTTTCGCTTGTTTCCTCCGCATAAAGCCTCGGTTCTTCTTGCGAGGCATTTGCTGTTCGCCGGCGTTGTTTATCCTCAATGTCATTATCTTTCCGGGCAAGTACGTTGTGGTGGGCCCCAGGGGTCCTGGTCCCTCGGAGAACTGTCCGTCTGCTCGGTTATCTGCGTTACTGCTTTCTCTTCTGGTTGATCAGTTTTCCTCATGTTGTTTCATTGCACGGTGGCAATGACAGGTTGACTGCACCCAAGAATCTGTAAGTTGCAGAAAAAGGTAGGCAATCTCAGCGTTTTACGATTGTGTCGGTCGTTGTTCGGTGCGTGGGTTTCGGTATGGTGCCCCCTGGAGGTGATCGTTGGTTGGGAAACGACCATGAGCCGCGAGAGATATTGCTGCGCTAGTCGGTAGGCGGAATCGGTTCGTATTTTAAATGGGGAGATTTATGAAAACGTCGGAACTTGTTGTGGCGTTGTTGGCGGAAGCCGGGGTGCGGTATGTCTTTGGGGTACCGGGGGGCGCCATTGAGGAGTTGAACACCGCTCTTTACACCAACGGCAAGATTCAGCCCATTGTCGCCAAGCATGAGGGCGGCGCCGCCTTCATGGCTGATGGTTACGCCAGGGTTTCCGGCAAGCTTGGGGTTTGCTGTGCCACCGCCGGGCCGGGAGCCACCAACCTGATCACTGCCCTCGTTTGTTCCTATGCCGATTCGGTGCCGGTCTGTGCCCTTACCGGCCAGGTGGCTACCTCGGTTTTCGGCAAGGGGGCCATCCAGGAGTCTGGTGCCGAGGGGGTGAACCTGGTGAGTATCTTCGGCAACTTCACCAAGTACAGCGGCATGCTGCTCAACGTCAAACGGGTGCAGTATATGGTGGAAAAGTCCATTCGTCTGGCCATGTCTGGCCGCATGGGGCCGGTGCATCTGAGTCTGCCGGTGGACGTGATGAAGATGTCGGTGGAGCGAGTTGCCTCCGCCAACCAGAGGGGGTATGCCGCCAAGATGTTTGAACGGCAAGGGGTGCAGGAGGCGGCAAGAATTCTGCTTGCGGCCAAGCGTCCTGTCATCGTCGTTGGTTGGGGAACCGTCCTGTCGCGTGGGGCTGAGGCGCTCCTGGTCCTAGCGCGGCTGCTTAAGATTCCGGTGGTCACCTCACCCAAGGCCAAGGGGGTGTTTCCGGAGTCGGATCCGCTCTCCTTGGGATGTCTCGGTTTTGCCGGTTCGCCGGCGGCTAAGGATTATCTGGTGGAGCGGGAATTGGACGTCCTGCTGGCGGTGGGGACCAGTTTTAACGAGTGGATGACCAGCGGCTGGGACACGCGGTTGCGCCCCACCGATCATCTGATTCAAATCGATGTGGACGGTGAGGAGATCGGCAAGAATTATCCGGTCTCCCTGGCCCTTACCGGCGACGCCCGGACCATCCTTAAAGAAATCCTCTACGCCTCCCTGCGGGAGGTTGGCGGCACGGTTTCCGCCTGGGAGGAGATTGCTGCTGCCGTTCTCCAGAAAGATGGGGGGGGAGGACTCGGCCACTGTCTGGGGAAGCTCTGTCAGCGGATGAAGGCGCGTGGGGCGGAGCAGTTGACAGAGATCACCATGGTTAAAGAGCAGCATCCTGATTCGCCGATTGTTGCAGGTGAGTATTATCACCCCCGGGCATTGGTTGCCGATATCCAGGCGGCCTGTCCGGGCGAAACAATCTATTTCGTCGACATGGGTGCCACCATGGCGTGGGCGATACGGTATATGGTTATCGAGCAGCCCTATTCCTTCCATGTGCCTTTGGGTTTTAGTTCCATGGGGCATTCTGTGGCCGCCCCGGTGGGCGCAAAACTAGCCCGCCCCGATCAGCCGGTGGTTGCGCTGGTGGGGGACGGATGTTTTCTCATGCACGGCATGGAGGTGGCCACTGCCGTTGAGTACGGTATTCCGGTGATCTGGATTATTTTCAATAACGGCATGCTGGGGATGGTTCACCACGGTCGCAAACTGTTCAATCCGCAGGTGCCGGAAGGGCTGCGCTCAGGTTTCGGGCACCGTTATGATTTTGTCAAGGTTGCCGAGGGGCTCGGTGCCAAAGGGCTTCGCATCGATTGCCCTGGGATGTTGACCCCGGAACTTATGGCCCAGGTGATTGCCAGTGGCCGACCGACGGTGATTGATGTCTGGATCGATGAGACGGCCGTGCCGCCTATACACAGCCGCATAGAGGCGGTGGCCAATCAGTACCGCTAGCGAATGGTTCTGCTGCTGTTGCTGAGTTTCGGAAAGGGCAAAAAAAAAGGGCCGACGCGGGGAGGCGTCGGCCCTTTCAGTTTTGCTTCGGTTTAACCGAAGCCTATCAAGAAGGAGAGAGAAAATAAGGAGTAACTAATAATTTAGCAAGGGTGGAGGACCCTTGTTGTTGCTCCTTAGTTAGTAAGACAAACGTGTTTTGATTTTGTTCCTGTTTTTTTGAAAAAATCATCTTGAGCTTAAAAAGGCTCCACGGTGAAAGATGAATATGAAGCCTGATTAAATCAATTGGAACCTTGCCCGCATTTTGCGGTCGATTCATTATTTCCTTCATGGGCAAGGCCTGGGCAGAAAGGTCTTCCGAGGCTGATGCCTTCAGGCGCTGGTGAAAAAAAAGCGCCGTTGGCAATGCCAACGGCGCTAGTAGGTTATTATTCTCTTTGTTTATTTAGTATTTACCAAACTCCTTGTCATCCAAGGCTATAACCTCATGGGCGGCAGGAGCCTGAGCTCTCGGCAGCGGTTTTTGCTGACTGGTACCCCAGTCGTTTTGCTGCGGCGTTGGCCTTGTAGGTTGTTGGCGTATTCCGGCGCTACGGCCCATGTCGCGAACCTTGAAGCGGCTCATCATCTCTTTCATATTCATCGCTTGGCCGGAAAGCTCTTCCGAGGCGGCCGCACTTTCTTCGGCGCTGGCAGTGTTCTGTTGGGTTACTTGATCAATCTGGCCCAGGGCCTGATTGGTCTGGTTGATGCCTTGGGCCTGTTCGTTGGAAGCGGCAGCGATTTCTCCCACCAGATCAGTCACCTTGGTTACGGAGGAAACAATTTCAGCCAACGCTTCGCTGGTTGATTCGGCGATGGCGGTGCCGTTCTTGGTTTTTTCCACCGACCCTTCAATGAGCTCAGCGGTTTCTTTAGCGGCCTTGGCGCTACGAGCGGCGAGGTTTCGTACCTCTTCGGCAACCACAGCAAAGCCCTTGCCATGACGACCAGCCCGTGCCGCTTCCACGGCTGCGTTTAAGGCAAGAAGGTTGGTTTGAAAGGCGATCTCATCGATAACCTTGATGATCTTGGAGATATTCTGACCTGCCTCGTTGATCTGGCCCATGGCCGAAACCATTTCCTGCATCTTGGCGTTGCCGCCTTCCGCAGCGGTTTTGGTCTGACTGGCCAACTGGTTAGCCTGAGTAGCGTTTTCGGCATTCAGTTTAGTTTGAGAGCCCATCTCGGTCATGGAACTGGTGATCTCTTCCAAGGATGCTGCCTGTTCAGTGGCACCCTGGGAAAGGGCTTGGCTGGAATCTGATACCTGGCCGGAGCCGCTGGCCACTTGTTCGGTGGCGGTGAGGATATCGGTGATCAGGATATTGAGGTCATCGCCGGTTTTCTTCAGCGAGTTCCTGATGGCGTCGTTCTCGTCTTGGGGGGTGGCGTCAAAGGTAAGATCGCCGTCGGCTAACATGTTTAGCGCGCCCACCATCTCTTTTTGCAGGCTGTCGGCAAAGGAGTCCATGGTTTTGGCCATCTGGCCGATCTCATCGGCGCGGTCCATGTTAAGGCGTAAGTCAAGGTGGCCTTTGGACATTTCCTCGAGCATGTGTACCGTCTTGCCCACCGGCTGGGTGATGGAGCGAGTGATCATCAGGGCCACGGTGATAATACCGGCCACACCGATGACAAAGACGATGCCGATGACCCATTTCAAGGCGTTGACGGCGGCAAAGGCTTCCGACTCGTCGATCTCGGCGATAACCGCCCAGGTGGTGTCGCCGATTTTCATTGGTGCATAGGAGGAGAGAACCGGGTTGCCGTTGTAGTCGATGATGATTTTCGAATCGGTGCGCCCGGCCAGCGCATCACGGGCGGCCTCGGTGTCGACACTGCCGGTGGCTGGGTTGGCAAAAGAGGCTTTAACCGAATGGCCGGTGGGGTCAAGGAAGGAATCAGAACGCATCAACTTGTCGGAACCGACCAGATAGGTTTCGCCGGTTTTGCCCATCCCGTCGCGCTGTTGCATAATCCGGTTCATTGCTTCCAGCGACAACTGTAGACCGATGACCAATTTTACCTCACCATTTTCAATAAGTGGCGCGGCGATGAAGCCGCATGGCTCGTTATTGCTGGCGGCGTAAGGGGCGAAATCGGCCATCCCGTATTGTCTGGTCTGGATGACCTGACGAACCAGTTTGCCCAGGTTGGAGCTGGCGTACTTGCCGTTGACAAAGTTACTGTTGTAATCAGACTCCTTGGCGACGGTGTAGAACGCCTTCCCCTGAGCGTCAATGAGGAAGAGGTCATAGTAACCGTAATCCTTGATGTAGTCGGCGAAGTAGTCAGTACCTCCCTCGGTCAGGCCTGCCATGGCGGCATCAATGGTGCCGGCTTCTTTAATGAAATTGCCCACCGTGTTCACCAGCACGTTCATATCGCCATGCCGTTCGTCAAAGAAGGTGGTGATCTGCGCTTTCTTGATCCCCTGCACCGCATTGAGCTGGTTAAAGGAGGATTGATTTAAGGCGGCGCTGGCTTTGAGCAAGGCGGTGAGACCTACCACCGAGAAGGGGATCACCCCGACGCAGAGGAAGGCGATAAGAAGTTTTTGACCTAGTTTCAGTCTACTGAACATATGAATACCTCATTTTAGTTTTATAAAGTGTTGTTGTGGCGATTGATTAAGCTGCCGCGACGATTTGTTCAATTTCTTCGTCGTAGAGTAGTTTGTCCACATTCAGGAGGATGCGGACTTGTTCTTCCACCTTGCCCATTCCTTTTAGATAGCGGCTGCTGCTACCCTTGGTGGTGCGGGGCGGCGGCTCCACATCCGCTTCCGGGATGTCGGCTACTTCGTTAACCTGATCAACCACCAAACCGACAGCAGTGCCGTTGATATCAACCACCACGATACAGGTGCGTTCGTCGTAATCGCGCTCATCCAGATGAAAGCGCAAGCGCACATCCATCACCGGGATCACCTTGCCGCGCAGGTTGATTACCCCCTTGACAAAGTCAGGCATGTCCGGAACTTCGGTAATCTTTTGGATACCGATAATCTCAGTGACAAAGGCGATGTCGATGCCGTAATCCTCACCGGCCAGGTGAAAGGTGAGGTACTTGTCCTTCATGGTGTCTTCGTCGTCGTAGAGGTCATCCTCCATGTCGACAACTTGATCTTCTGCCATTGCTTCTCTCCTGGTTTAAAGTGTTCTGTTTTTGCAATTCCTCTTGCGGAGGTGTAGTTGCAAAAGAACATTTTGTGATGGTGATAAGGATTAGGATCTTACTATATTGCCAACTGATAATGCCTAGAGTTTTTATTATCAGCAGACGTACATGAAGGTGTCAAATTATTTTTTGTAATTATGTTGAAGGTGTGGGTGTGCTTGTGGTTAGGTCTTGTGAAATGTTAAACAAAACTGAGAACATATGTTCAAATCTGTTGAACTGCCTTCTTGTGGTAGGTCGATAGAAATAGTAAAAAAAATGGCGTCACCTGGGAAAACCAGGGACGCCATTTTTTTATGATATTTTTACGTTGTTAGTACTTGCCGAACTCCTTGTCGTCAAGGGCGATGAGGTCGCTGGGGGCCGGAGCGGATTTTCTCGCGGCTGTTTGCTGGCCTCCTCCCCAAGAGCCGTTTTGTGGCGTGGATTGAGTTGGACTCGGCAGGGAGGCTTGCTGACGGCCAGAGCCGCTGCCCATATCACGAACCGTGAAGCGGCTCATCATTTCTTTCATGTTCATGGCCTGCCCGGATAGTTCTTCCGAGGCCGCCGCACTCTCTTCAGCGCTGGCGGTGTTCTGCTGGGTCACTTGATCGATCTGGCCCAAGGCCTGATTGGTCTGGTTGATCCCCTGCGCCTGCTCGTTGGAGGCGGCGGCGATCTCACCGACCAGGTCCGTCACCTTGGTGACCGAGGTAACGATTTCGGCCAATGCATCGCTGGTTGCTTCGGCGATTTTGGTACCGTTCTTGGTTTTTTCCACCGAGCCCTCGATGAGCTCGGCGGTTTCCTTGGCCGCTTTGGCGCTACGAGCGGCGAGATTGCGGACCTCTTCGGCGACCACGGCAAAGCCCTTGCCATGGCGACCGGCGCGGGCGGCTTCCACCGCTGCGTTTAAGGCCAACAGGTTGGTCTGGAAGGCGATCTCGTCGATAACCTTGATGATCTTCGAGATGTTTTGCCCTGCCTCGTTGATCTCGCCCATGGCGGTGACCATCTCCTGCATTTTGGCGTTGCCGCCTTCAGCCGCAGTTTTGGTTTGGCCTGCCAATTGGTTGGCCTGGGTGGCATTTTCGGCATTCAACTTGGTCTGTGAGCCCATCTCGGTCATTGAACTGGTGATCTCTTCCAGGGAGGCCGCCTGTTCGGTGGCACCTTGAGAGAGGGATTGGCTGGAGTCTGAGACCTGGCCAGAACCGCTGGCCACCTGTTCGGTGGCGGTGAGGATGTCGCTGATCAGGGTATTGAGATCGTCTCCGGTCTTCTTCAGAGAGTTTCTAATCGCGTCGGCTTCATCATGGGGGGTGGCGTCAAAGGTGAGATCGCCAGCGGCCAGTTTGTTGAGCGCCGCCACCATCTCGTTCTGCAGGCTGTCGGCAAAGGCGTCCATGGTTTTGGCCATCTGGCCGATTTCATCGGCACGGTCCATGTTGAGGCGGATATTCAGGTGGCCCTTGGCCATCTCCTCAAGCATGTGCACGGTTTTGGTTACCGGTTGGGTAATGGAGCGGGTGATCATCAACGCTACGGATATAATGGCACCGAGGCCGATGACAAAGACGATGCCTATTACCCATTTCAAGGAGTTGACGGCGGCAAAGGCCTCGGCCTCATCGATCTCGGCGATGACTGCCCAGGTTTTGTCACCGATCTTCAGCGGTGCATAGTCGGAAAGAACCGGTTGGCCGTTGTAATCAATAATGATCTTGGCATCGTTCCTGCCTGCCAGGGCCTCGCGGGCGGCCTCGGTGTCAACGCTACCGGTGGCCGGGTTGGCAAAGGAGGCCTTGACCGAATGGTTGGTGGGGTCAAGAAAGGAATCGGAACGCATCAACTTATCAGGGCCGACCAAGTAGGTTTCTCCGGTTTCGCCCATCCCGTCGCGTTGTTGCATGATGGAGTTGATCGCTTCAAGCGACAACTGCATGGCGATGACCTGTTCCACCTTGCCTTGGTGGATGATCGGAGCAGCGATAAAAGCGCAGGGTTCGTTGTTTGAGGGTGCGTAAGGGGCGAAATCGGCCACCCCGTACTGCCTGGTTTGCAGGACCTGCCGGACCAGTTCGCCCAAGTTCGAGTCGGCGTATTTTCCGTTTACCATGTTGGTTTTGTAATCCGCCTCCTTGCTCACCGTGTAATACGCTTGCCCACCCGGTTCAATGAGGAAGAGATCGTAATAGCCGTACTGCTGGATATAACGAGAGAAGTAATCCTCGCTAGCGCCTTCTTCTTTTTTGGCTATTGCCTCCTCTAGGCTCATGGAGGTGACCATCGCCCATTTAAGACCGGGGATCTCAAGAGGGGTATAGGTACTCATCTCCATGGCGCCGCTGCTGCCCTTCTTGAACATCCAACCGGTTTCGCCAGCCATGGCCTTGTCGATATCTTGTCCTTTTTTTGCGTCGCCGATTTTGTCACTCTTGACGGTCCGATTGGAGCGCATCGCGATCTGGCCGTCAAGAGTGCCGATCAGGTACGCTTCGCCGCTGTGACCAAGGCCGGTGCGGTCAGCCGTGATGGCTTGAATCTCGTCGGTGGGGATCTGTAAAGCTACAACCCCGACAATCTTGTCGCCATCTTTAATCGGGGCGGCAATAAAAGCAGACTGCTCACCGTTTGAAGGGGCGTAGGGGGAAAAGTCATCAATGTAAGTCTTGCCCTGCATGGCGTTGCGGGTGGCGTGGCCCAGGCCGCTATTTTTGTAGGGACCGGTGAGGAGATTTGATTTGTAGTCCGCTTCTTTGGCAGTGCTGTAGACACAAAGACCCGTTGTGTCGATGACGAAGAAATCGTAATAGCCGGACCTTTTGGTAAACGTATCAACTTCAAGGGAAAATTCACGATATGCTGCGGTTTTTTTGCCGGTTTTAATAAATTGCTTACAGTGATCTATGCCTTCGCTGAGAAGATCATCGTCGGACATTCCTTCAACATCCAAGATCCATTGCTCACCAATCTCTTCAATGGCTTCCTTCTTGTTCTTCTGGATGGCCAACATTTTGTCGGCGTTTTCATCGACAAATGTTTCAATGGTATCAAGCAAAACCGTCATGTCGCCTTTGCGCTCGTTGAAGAAATTTTCAATCTGTTTCTTTTTGATTCCCTGAACGGCGTTCAGCTGGTTGAAGGCTGCATACTCCAAGGCATTACTGGCCTTGATCAGCGAACTTAGGCCGACCACCGCAAAGGGGATAACCCCGACGCAGAGGAAGGCGATAAGAAGTTTTTGGCCCAATTTAAGTCTACTAAACATTGTTCACCTCGTTATTTGTTATGTTGTGATTTTTTCTCAGGAAAGATTACGCCGCACCAGCAAGCATTTCCATTTCTTCGTCGTAGAGCAGCTTGTCGACATTGAGCAGGATGCGGACTTCTTCATCCACCTTGCCCATGCCCTTTAAGAAGCGGCTGGTCGTCCCCTTGGTGGTGCGTGGGGGCGGCTCGACCTGTGCCTCGGGGATATCGGCCACCTCGTTGACCTGATCAACAACAAGGCCGACGGCGGTGCCGTTAATATCAACGACTACGATACAGGTGCGTTCGTCGTAATCACGTTCCTGCAAGTTGAAACGTAACCGTACGTCCATCACCGGGATTACCTTGCCGCGTAGGTTGATTACCCCCTTAACAAAGTTAGGCATGTCCGGCACTTCGGTGATTTTCTGGATGCCGATGATCTCGGTGACAAAAACGATGTCAAGGCCGTAATCCTCACCGGCCAGATGGAAGGTGAGGTACTTGTCCTTCATGGTGTCTTCGTCGTCGTAGAGATCATCCTCCATGTCGACAACTTGATCTTCAGCCATAGCTTCTCTCCTTGTTAAAATGCTCTATTTTAGCAATTCCTGTTGCGAAAGTGAGGTTGCCAAAGGAGTCTTTTGGAAATGGGGTTAAGGGGCAGTGTTTTATGATATTACCAACTGAGAATGCCTAGGATTTTTATTATCAGTAACTGTTGTAAAGCTGTCAAATTATTTTTTACAATGATTTAAAGGTGTTGTGCATATGTGCATTGTTAGGCGTAAGGTGAATGTTCAACAAAATTGAATAGATGTGTACACTTTTGTTGAACGCTTTTGGGTAGTTATTTGATAGAAAAAAATTAAAAAAAATGGCGTCCCTGAACCTAGGGACGCCATTTGGAAACATTCGCTATTATAGCGATTAATATTTACCGAATTCCTTGTCGTCCAAGGTTATTATTTCACTTGGCGCAAAGGGGCGGGGTAAATGGCCTGGGGCCTGTGGTTGCGGCAGTGGTTGTTGCGTTGCGTTTCCCCAGCCGTTTTGTTGCCGTGACATGGGTTGCTGGCGCATCCCTCCTTGGCCCATGTCGCGGACCCGGAAGCGGCTCATCATCTCTTTCATGTGCATGGCCTGGCCGGAAAGCTCTTCCGAGGCAGCGGCGCTCTCTTCGGCGCTGGCGGTGTTCTGCTGGGTTACCTGATCGATCTGGCCCAAGGCCTGATTTGTCTGGTTGATTCCTTGCGCCTGCTCATTAGAAGCGGCAGCGATTTCGCCGACAAGATCGGTGACCTTGGTGACCGAGCCGACTATTTCGGCCAGTGCCTCGCTGGTCGCCTCGGCGATTTGGGTGCCGTTCTTGGTTTTTTCCACCGAGCTTTCGATGAGCTCTGCGGTTTCTTTAGCTGCCTTGGCGCTACGGGCAGCCAGGTTGCGTACCTCTTCTGCAACCACCGCAAAACCCTTGCCATGACGCCCGGCCCGGGCCGCTTCCACTGCCGCGTTCAAGGCCAGTAGGTTGGTCTGAAAGGCAATCTCATCAATAACCTTGATGATCTTGGAGATGCTTTGGCCCGCCTCGTTGATTTCACCCATGGCCGAGACCATCTCCTGCATTTTCGTATTGCCGCTTTCTGCTGCACTCCTGGTCTGGCTGGCTAACTGATTGGCCTGGGTGGCGTTCTCGGCGTTTAATCTGGTTTGTGAGCCCATCTCGGTCATGGAGCTGGTGATCTGCTCAAGTGATGCCGCCTGTTCTGTCGCCCCTTGGGAGAGGGCCTGGCTGGAATCGGAAACCTGGCCGGAACCGCTGGCGATCTGTTCGGTGGCGGTGAGGATTTCGGAGATCAGTTTGTTCAGGTCGTCACCGGTTTTTTTCAGCGAGTTTCTGATGGTGTCATTCTCATCGTGTGGATTGGCATCAAAGGTTAGGTCGCCGTCAGCCAGCTTGTTCAGCGCTGCCACCATTTCGTTTTGCAAACTATCGGCAAAAGAGTCCATGGTCTTAGCCATCTGGCCGATCTCGTCGCCTCGATCCATGTTTAGTCGGTTGTCCAGGTGACCCTTGGCCATCTCGTCAAGCATGAGGACGGTTTTGCTCACCGGCTGAGTGATGGAACGGGTGATGGTCAGGGCAACGACGATAATGGCGGCCATGCCGACGACAAAGACGATACCTATTACCCATTTCAAGGTGTTGATGGCCGCAAAGGCCTCTGCTTCATCAATTTCGGCGATGACTGCCCAGGTGCTGTCGCCAACCTTCAGTGGGGTGTAGGCGGAAAGAACCGGATTGCCGTTATAGTCGATGATGATTTTAGAATCGGACTGTCCGGCCAGTGCTTCGCGGGCGGCCTCGGTGTTGACACTGCCGGTGGTTGGGTTGGCAAACGAGGCTTTGACCGAATGATTGGTGGGGTCAAGGAAGGAGTCCGAACGCATAAGTTTGTCCGGGCCAACCAGATAAGTCTCGCCGGTTTCGCCCATCCCTTCACGCTGCTGCATGATGTTGTTGATCGCCTCCAGTGACAGTTGCAGGGCGACGATCTGTTGGAGTTCGCCGTTGCGAAAAACAGGAGCGGCGATGAAAGCGGCTGGTTCGTTGTTGCTGGGTGCATAGGGGGCGAAGTCTGCTACCCCGTATTTCTTTTCCTGAATAACCCGGCGGACCAGTTTACCGAGCCCGGAATCGGCGTACTTGCCATTAATCATATTGGTATCGTAATCGGCCTCATGGGTCACCGAGTAATAAACCTTGCCTTCCGGTTCAATCAGGAAGAGGTCGTAGTAGCCGTATTGCCTGACGTATTTTGCAAAGTAATCCTCTTTATCGCCTTTTTCTTTGTGAGCCATGGCCTCTTCGAGACTCATGGAGGTGATTAAAGCCCAGTCAAGGCCGGGGATCTTAACCGGTGTATAGGCGACCAGTTCCATGTCGCCGGTGCTGCCCTTCTTGAAGCGAACCCCTGCTTCGCCTACCAGCGCCTTGTTGATGTCGGCACCATTTTTATCCTGGCCGAGCTTGCCGTTCTTGATGACGCGATTGCTGCGATAGCCGGTTTTGCCGTCCTTTCTGCCCACAAGGTAAGCCTCGCCGCTTATGCCGAGGCCGGTGCGTTCGGCAACAATGGCTTGCACCTTTTCATGGGGGATTTGCAGGGCGACAACCCCGATGATGTTTTTCCCTCTTCGGATCGGGGCAGCAATAAAAGCAGCTGGGGCGCCGTTTGAGGGTGCATAGGAAGCGAAATCTTCAATGGCTGTTTCTCCATTGAAGGCGCGTTTGGTGGCGACTCCAAGGCCGGAGTCTTTGTAGGGGCCGTTAAGAAGGTTTGTTTTGTAATCCGCCTCCTTGGCGTCGGTGAAGACGCAAAGGCCGGATTTGTCGATGACAAAGTAATCGTAGTAGCCGGTGGCCTTCATGAATTGCGAAACTTGCGTGGCGTAGTGTTTGTATTGCGCCGATTTCTTGCCTGTTTTGAGATAATTTTGGAAGTGCGGCAAACCTTTGCTGGAAATGTCCTGACCTTGCTGGATCTTGATATCGGTGAACCATTGCTGGCTGATCAGTTCCAGCGCTTCTTTCTTGTTGTTTTGGATGGCGTAAATTTTACTGCTTACCTCATCGTCAAAAGCGGCAGTGGTATTCAGTAACACGGCCATGTCGCCTTTACGCTCGGTGAAGAAGCGTTGGATCTGAGCTTTCTTGATTGCCTGAACCGACTGCAATTGATTAAATGCCGACTGATCAAGGGCGCTACTGGCTTTAAGTAGAGCGGTAAGGCCAACGGCAGCAAAAGGGATTAGCCCTACGCCGAGAAAAGCAATAAGGAGTTTTTTGGTAAGTTTAAGATTCTTGAACATTAATAGTTCTCCATAAAATGAAAGGCCGGTAATGGCTTTTTTGTTTTGACGATGCCATTTTTTAGACCAGTGAAGGTGATTGAGCATCTTCCTCGAACTTGAGAAGGAAATGCACGAAATGTGCCAGGCTGGAACAGCCATCTCATTGTGTTGTAATTAGGAACTTTTTATACGTAGGGTGAAGGGGCGAGCGAGAAAGGTGTGGGGTGAGTGTTACGTAATTGTTAACAAAGTCGTGGGATGTTTACAGCTTTGTAGTGTGGAGGGCGGGGAGGGACGTGCGATGCGGGTGAATCACTCTTCGTTATCGCTGAGAGCGACATCCACCAATGAATGTACATCAAGGATCAGGCAGACATCGCCATTGCCGAGAATGGTGCAGCCGGAAACACCGCCGACATTGCCAAGTACGGAGATGTATTCTGATAGACCTTTGATAACCGTCTGTTGCTGACCCATGATTTCGTCGACAAAAAGGCAAAAATTAAGATCCTGGCCTTCAAGGACAATGAGGATACCTTTGTCTAGTTCATCGAAGTCTGGGCTGATTTTGTGAAGATCGTGGAGTCTCACCACCGGCAGCAGGTTCTCGCGTACCTTGGCCAGTTCTTGACCATCTGGAGAAACGGTAATCAATTCGTGGCTGGGACGGAATGATTCGCGGATTGAGAGAAGCGGCACGATGTATAGCGCAGTGCCCACCCGGATCATCATCCCGTCGATGATTGCCAGGGTCAGCGGAATGCGCAAGATAATGGTGGTGCCGCCCCCTTGCTTGCTCTTAATTTCAATTTTGCCCTTGATCTTTTCAAGGTTCTTGCGAACCACATCCATCCCAACACCGCGACCAGAAACATCGGTAACCTGGTCGGCGGTGGAAAAGCCGGGCAGGAAAATGAGGTTAAAGACATCTGAATCGCTCATCTGAGATCCATCATCGTCAAGGACACCTTTTTCCATGGCTTTAGCGATGATTTTTTCTCTGTTCAACCCCCGCCCATCATCGGTGATGGTGATCAGGACTTCGCCTTCTTCATGGGTTGCGGACAAACGTAGAATCCCGGTATCTTTTTTGCCTGCTTGCAAGCGTTCCTCTGGGGGCTCAAGGCCGTGATCCATGGAGTTGCGAAGAAGGTGAACCAGGGGGTCAGTAATTAATTCGATAACCGTTTTGTCGACCTCGGTGGTCTCTCCAACCAGTTGCAGGTCAACTTTTTTGCCGGATTTTCGGGAAAGATCATGTACCAGCCGGGTCATGCGCCGAAAGAGGCCTGCCACCGGCACCATGCGGATAAACATGGCCATTTCCTGTAATTCACGGATGATTTTGTCCATGTGCTGGCCGGCTTTGTTGAAATTTTCCAATTCCAGATCTTGCAGATCAGGGTTGTTGATCAACATATTTTCAGCAATAACCATTTCGCCGATGAGGTTGATGAGACTGTCAAGTTTGCCGAGGTCAACTCGGATGTCCTGACGAGCGGTTGTTTTTGTGGCCTTGCCTGGGACGATTGCTTGTTTCTTCTGAGTTTGCACGGCCTGCGCGACTTGCTCTTCTGTGGCTGCGCCGGTTTCGACCAGGATTTCACCGAGAGGTTTATTCTGGACATCCAAGGCATTTTCCAGGGCGTCTTCACTGACAACGCCTTGATCGACAAGAATTTCACCAAGTTTTGGTAACGGTACATTGGAGGAAGGGGTGTCGGGGAGAAGATCAGCCAATGCCTCGAGATGAAGGCCTATGCCTTTGATTTTACATTCTTCTCCCTGGGCGATATCTTCCATGGCATGACTGATTATGTCTACAAGCCCCAAGAGGGTCTCTGCTGCTTTGCCGCGGTTAATGGCGGCGCCTTCTCTGGCAGCATCAAGGAGGTTCTCCATCCCGTGGGCCAAGCGCTCCATGTCGGAGAATCCGAGAAAACCGCTGTTGCCTTTAATGCTGTGAATGTTGCGAAAAAGTTGCGCAACTAGTTCTGGGTCGGAGTCGTTAGGGTTTTTGCTCCAGTCAAGTAAAGCCGCTTCGCTTTTCTGAATAAGTTCCCTGGACTCCTCGATGAAATGGTGAAGTGTGTCCGGGTTGATAAGTTGAGAAGGGTTGAGGTCAAGATTGATTAATAAACTGTCGTCATTGCTTTCGTTCTCAGATGGGGATTCTTCCGGTTCTGGGATACCAGCGATGGCGCGTTCAAATTTATCGTGGATGGCGTTAGCTTGCTCTGTGAGCTCGTGATCATTGAGGTTGGTTTCAAGTTGTTCCAGAGCAATCGAGATGAAGTCGCAGGCTTGGCAGAGCAGATCGATATGCCCTGGCAGAAGGGTTATTTCATCATTTCGGAGTAGATCGAGAAGATTTTCCGCGCTGTGCGCGCAAGTGACCATATTGTTGAACTGCAGGAAGGCTGCGCCACCCTTGATGGAATGGAAGCAACGAAAGATGGTGTGAAGAGTTTTTAGGTTTTCGGTTGAGGTTTGGGACTCATTGTTTTTGTAAATGGAGGATAAACCGATTATATCGGACTCCGCAGTCTCTATCAGGTCGCGGACTTCACAAATGAACTCTTCAATGATCTCTACTTGTTCATCCGTCAGCTTGTCGGACATGTTTGTTCACCTTTTGCCATTTTTGTCAGCGATGCTTGCTGATATCAATACTAATTGGAATGGTAGCTCTTACTGGTATGGTAATTGATTTGGAAGTCTATAACATGTTAATTCTTTGGCTACCTTAAAGGTTGTCGTGATTGTTAGCTATTTGTCGTATTGAAGTCTGGAAAGTATGATTTTATTAATTGGTCAAGGTCTTCAAATCGTATGGGTTTGGTCAGATAGGCATCACACCGTTTATCTGACAATAACTCGTTCTTGATGCTTTCGTCGTCTAAAGCCGTGGTCATTACTATCTTGCAGAAATTGTTGTTGCCCATTTCTTTTTCCAGGCGGCGAATTTCTTTGGCCACTTGTCGACCATCAAGTCCCGGCATCATGATATCGAGACAGACGATATTGTATGGTTTCTTTTCGATAATGGCGTTTTTAAAAGCCAAGACAGCCTCGTAACCGTCTATGGCAACATGGCTATTACCGTATGGAGTCAGGAATTCTTGGAGAAGGTAACGGCTAATGAATTCGTCTTCAACAATAAGGAATCGTAAAGTTTCCGGCGCTGTTCCGATACTGGTTTGGTCTTTGTTGACCATTGCTTCAAGTTCGGTGGTAATTTTGCCTGAGCGTCTTTGTAGAACCTGCCCCGATGGGTCGGTGGAACGGAGAAGGGAAAAGCAGTGGTCGATAGCTGCGGTGAGTACTTTTAACACTTCATCATTGACTGGTTCTTCAGCTTGTTTGATGGTGGCAGTGATATCGGTAAGTTTGTTGCTGAATTCGGCAAGGGCTTCCATGTCATACATGGCCGCTGTGCCGGCAACGGTATGAATTGATCGGTGGAGCTTTTTGCAAAGTTTATTGGCGCCGGGTTCTTCGTGCAGTTTTTGTAACAAGTCTCGAACTTCATTGAGTAGTTCTGCAAGTTCGGTTAGCAGCGCTTGCGTTTCAGGGTCCGGATCTTTATTGATTTTGGGCTCTGTTTTTGGGACTGTCGGCATTTCCGTGGCAATAACGGGCGGGGCGGCGGCAGGTTCAGGCTTGGGGGTGGGGGGCTGCTGTACGGGTGGCGCTTCTTTTGCTGAGACAGCAGGCGCCAGTTGCTTGAGGATGAGTTGTGCCGCTTCCTGAATCTCTGGGGCGTCAGGGTCTTCCGTCTCGATCATGGCGAGGATCTGGTCGCGAGCGGTGAGAAGGACTTCGCGCAGTGCGTCCGGCACCACCCCGGTCCCTTCGCGGATTTTGTCGATGGCGGTTTCCACCTCATGGGTGAATTTTGACACCTCTTTGAAGCCGAACATGGCCCCCGATCCCTTGATGGTATGAAAGGCGCGGAATAGGCGGTTAATTAGTTCGCTGTCAGCGGGGTTGTCACGTAATTCAAGGAGTGCTTCTTCTATATCATCAAGAAGATCATAAGCTTCTTCCTTGAAAATATCTGATTCCATTGTTCCCATGAAATGGCCTGGTGAATATGTTTACTGGAGGATCTTGGTTATAATGTGCTGATCCGGTTTGTTTATTTCGTAAATAAGTATTGCGAAGTTCTTTGTTTCGGTTGCTCGCAACACATCGTGTTATGAGTGTCAGAGGTGTTTAAGTATTTAACATAACCGTTGAGTGTTGTCGCCTTGACTTTAATCAACAGCGTGGGCGGTAATATTTTGTACATCGGCAATGAGGATAATATCCTCGTTACCCAAGATTGTAAAGCCGTTGATGCCTCGGACCCTGTCTAAAGCTTTGTACCCGCCGGTGAAGTTTTTGACGACAATTTTTTGGTGGCTCAATACTTCGTCAACTAATAGGGCGATGTTATGTTTTTCACTGACAATAATAACATGCCGGTCTGCATCTTGTCGCTGGCGGATGGTTTTGGGGAATAGGAAAGCGCCAAGATCGATGACTTGATAAATCGCGCCGTGGTATTGGATACAATTGTCGCCGGAAAAAAGTCTTGTTGCTTCCTCGTCCTTAGCTTCAATGGTGGCGGTAATATCCTCGGAGGGGATGGCCAGTGTTCGCTCATAAGCGGAAACAATCATTGCCTCCTTGGCAACCAGGGTTTTGGTTAACGGAATCTTAATCGTAACCTTAGTGCCTTGGTCAATTACCGAGTTTACCTCCACCGTGCCGCTGGTTTCTTTTAATACCGACTGCACCACATCCATGCCGACGCCGCGTCCTGAGACATCGCTGATTTTTTCGGCTAAACTGAAGCCCGGTTTGAAGATGAGGTTGATCAACTCCTTGTCTGGCATCTGTTCAGCTTCTTCCGGGGTGATGAGCTCTTTCTTCAGCGCCACTTTCTTGATGATCTGCGGGTCAATGCCCTTACCGTCATCGTTGATGGTGATATAAACATAATTTTCATCCACCGCCGCTTTCAGTTCCAAGGTGCCGGTGCCAGACTTGTTGTTGTTGGTTCGTTCTTCGGGCGTTTCGATGCCATGATCCACCGAATTTCGCAGCATATGGACCAGTGGATTCTCGATTTTTTCCAGCAGATCTTTGTCGATGACGGTATCTTCGCCAACGATTTTGAAGTTGATATCCTTGTTCAGTGAGCCTGCTAGTTGGCGGATTACGCGGGGGAAGCGTTTGAATAGGGTGTCGATGGGCACCTTTCTGATCCCCATGATGCTTTCTTGCAGGGTGTCCACCATCTCGTCAAGGGAGGTGATGGTATTGGTGAAGCGGGCCATGAGGTCAAAGTCGACGTCGGTTTCTTCCAATTGCTTTTTCAGGAAGCTGAAAGAATCGATATTGATAAACAGCTCGCCGACGAAGTTGGCAAAACTGTCCAGCTTGTCTTGATCGATACGGATGGTTTTTTTAACTTCGCGAGCAACAGGTTCATTTTTGGTATGCTCTGCCAAGGCATTTTTTTGCTGGATGGTTAATGCTTCCTTGAGGTCTTGGTCCTTGAGAATGCCATCGTCCACCAGTATTTCACCAACTTTCTTCTGTTTTTTAAGCGCATCGGTGAGTTGTTCCGGTGAGACCTTGTCTTGGGAGATAAGGATTTCTCCGAGCTTGCCAAATGATTCAGCTTCGATATCTTTGCTTTCGGTTTTGACGATGTCGAATTTGCTCAGAACGGCATCAATGGATGCTGTGGTCGATGAGGTGAATTCTTGGCTGGTGATGAGTAATTCATCGTCAAGAAAGTTGCTCATGGATTGCAGTTCTTCTAACTCATGGGCGGCGTCACTGTCGTCTTTAAGAAGCTCGTTCAGGGTGACCAGGGATTTTTCGAACTCAGCTAGGAGTTGGCGGTCAACCGTTGCTCTTTTGTCCATTTGGCTTGCAACATCAAGCAGCGGTTTGACCACTGCGGAGTGATCCTCATCACCAATCATATAAGCGGCGGCGGTGGATCGCTTGGCAGTGGAGTCGGCGTTTTTGACGTCACTGAGGATGAGCTTGATTTCTTGGTTGGCTTTTTCGATTTTTCCCAGCAGGGTACTGATTAACGTGTTGTCCGTGGGGGAGATGCCGTGATCCATCGCCTCGTTGACGAGTTTTTCAAGGGTCAGGATGCTCTCAATTGAGCCGGTTGGTTTTTCCGGTTTGAATTGTTCGACCTTGCCTAAAAACTCTTCTTCGTTGTCACGCAAAAGGACGTCGGTGGGGTCCTCATAGACCCGTTCCACCATTTGGCGAAGAAAATCTGCACCGATGAGAAGGGTGTCGATGATCTCTTTGGTGATCGCAAGTTCACCTCGTCTGACGGTGTCGAGAAGGTTTTCCAAGCGGTGGGCGAATTTGTTGATGTTGGTTAGGCCGAAGAAGCCGGAGTTCCCTTTCAGGCTGTGAATGGGGCGGAATATCCGGTTGATGATCTCCATATTGGTCGGATCTCTTTCGAGATCGATAAAGTCTGCTTCAATGCCTTGCATGGAGTCGCTTGACTCATCGAGAAAGCCATGCAGGGCATCAAGATCCATTTCGCTGCTCATGGCTTATCTGTCTCCATCGGTTAGCTGGCGTAAGATGTTGTTTACCCTGTCCAGTTTTGCAGCCACCCCGTCGGCGGCGAGAATGATTTCATTGATATCCGCGAACGGTTTAAAAAATATATCCACCGCGCCGTAGCGAAAGGCGTCCAGGGTGTTGCTGATGGAAATGTGGGCGGTCATCATCACAACCTGGATCATACCGTTAAAGTTTTTGATCTTGCGGAGCAGGGTCAGGCCGTCCATCTGTGGCATCTGGATATCGCTGATCACCATGTCGTAATGTTCGTTTTCGATCATTTTGTAAGCGTGTAAGGGGTGATCGATGGTGGTGATATCGTAGGACGTATTAATGAACGCCAGATCCAGCATGTTCAGGATGTTTTGATCATCATCGACGATCAGTATTTTGTATTTCTTGCGTTTCTCAGCCATCATCTGCTCCTCTTTGTCCCGAGGTGAATTTTTTTAATGTAACTGCTCACAGGGTACCGAATCTGCCGCGTTATCGCCCTGCTCACATACCAATGTATGTTTCGCAGAACGATGCCTTTCATCTCCGGCACCCTGCAAACAGTTAAAATTACGCTCATATTGGGAGAATTAGCCATGCCCCCGTGAGTAGTTGCTTTTTAATTATTTATCTTCGTCGTTGCCGGTCACGAAATATCTATGGGCTCGGCCAGCGGTATTTTAATTTTGAAGGTCGTGCCTGAGCCAGGTTTACTTTCAACCACAATGTCGCCATTAATAGTTTTTATTGATCGCATACACATGTAAAGGCCTAAGCCGGTGCCGATTGGTCCCTTTTTTTGAGGTGTATCGTTGTTGTGTTTCGGTTTGGTGGTGAAAAAGGGGTCGAAGATTCGGTTAAGGTTATCAGGGGCAATGCCGTTGCCGGTATCGGAAATCGACAGACTGGCATACCGGTTTTTTTTCGTTGTGGAGATGGATATTGCCTGGTCAACATTGCCATGCATGGCATCAATGGCGTTGCCGATTATATTATTGAAAACCTGGGCTATTTCCGGGGCAATGGCCATGATCGGGAGCGGAGAAGGGGTTAGTTCGATATTCTTTTTGATATGGTGTTTGAAATGCAGATCACCTTCCATGAAGTTCAGTTCCGAGCGGACAATGGTATTTAAGTCAAGACGTTCCGGCTTGCTGGCCTGGTCGGCGCTGCTTTTTGACATCAGTGAGTTGATCATTTCCGTGAGGCGAGTGGAAGCGGTTTCGGAAAGATCAATGGCCTTTATTGCCCCGTCAGTAAGTTTGGTGATTTTGGGGTTGTCGGGCAAGGGAGTTTCTCCGGCCTCGTCTATTTCGGTACGAATCATCCGCAGCGTGGCCCGGCAGGCCTGGGCACTGCCCCGAATGGTGGTCAGCGGTCCTTTGAGATTATGGACGATTCCCTGGATGAGTTGTCCAAAGGCGGCTTGCCGTTCAGTGCGGATCAACTCTTTGGAGCTTTCCGCCACCACCTGTTCCAGTTCTTCATTATAGTGAGAGATCTTGTCCATGGCGGCTTTCAGTTTCAGGTGTGTTTGCACCCTGGCCTTTACCTCACCGTCCTTAATTGGTTTGCCCAGGTAGTCTTCAGCGCCGACGGAGAATCCCTTGACCAAATTTTCAGTATCGGTGAGGGCGGTAACGAAGATAACCGGGATGTTGGCGGTGCACGGGTCTTCCTTCAACCGTCGGCAGGTTTCATAGCCATCCATGTCCGGCATCATGATATCCATCAGAATCAGATCCGTTTTGTTGTTGATGGCAGCGGCAAGGGCCTCGGTGCCATTGTTTGCCTCGTGGGTTCGATAACCGTCCTGTTCCAGAATATCCTTAAGCAGGAACCGGTTAACGAATTCATCGTCGACAATGAGGATGTCGAAATCTGACTTTTCCGGGATAGAAAATGGTTTAATGATTGGTTTGATATCTTTTGGCTGCATGGCTATTTATAAAAAGGTTTAACGTCTTTTAAATACAGAAGAATCCGTAAGGTCGGCGATGGTCATGCTTTGTGGTCAATTTAGTTAGTGCCTGTCCATAAATGGTCTTTTTGCCGTATCTCTGCGTCATGCGAAAAAAATAATGCTCGGAATATCATGTATATGCCTGTGCTTATTTTTTTCGCAATCCTTAATCTACGACAAAAATCCTCATTTATGGACAGACACTAGTTAATTTCTGTCTCGATATCCAAACATCATGTTCCGGGGATGTTGTAGTGGTGGTACTATCACCCTGGTGGTGTCCTTTAACCTTGTAGGGCATATATTAGACATGGAAAGGTGAATAGTTCAATTAAATTTATATTTTATACCGATAATTAAAGAGCGCATGATAATAAAAGACAATATTGTTTGATTTGCCTTGTGGCTGATTTTATTGGCAATCAATATGATGCTAGTACCTAGGGTAATGGTGGTCAGGCTGAGAGTTTACTTGCTGTTTAACCGTTTCACCATCTACTACTTCATGGTACAATTACAATTCTGTATTGTCAGGATTACGATAAATGAGGCAAGATGAAAGTTACCTTTTTAGGGGTCGGTGAGGCCTGCGATTCTCTTTATCCCAATACATCCTTGCTGGTTCAGTCGAAAATGGGCGGGCATGGGCGACAGTTGCTTCTTGATTGTGGTTTTACGGTGCCGCATCAATATTTTGCCAGCCAGCCTGGGGCCGGGGATCTTGACGCCGTCTGGATTTCCCATTTTCATGGCGATCATTTTTTTGGGATTCCTCTGCTGCTCATGCGCTTATGGGAGATGGAACGCCGCAAGCCATTGTATATTTTGGGGCCAGCTGGGGTAAAAACAAAGGTCCGGCAAGCACTGGATCTTGCATATCCCAATTTTGCGGCGAGGATGCATTATCCGTTACAGTTCCGCGAGGTGGAGCCGGGTGTCATGGTGGAGGTGGCTGGGTTTCAGTGGCGGACTGCTGTCGGCCTCCACTCGCAACGCGCTTTGGCGCTGCGCCTCGATAATTCAGAGCAATCTTTTTTCTACAGTGGTGATGGGCGATCAACCCCGGCCAGCGAAGAGTTGGCTAGTGGATGCGCCCTTGCGGTGCATGAGGCTTATGGTCTTGCCGGTGATACTCCGGGCCATGGAAGTATTAAAGGGTGCCTTGAGATGGCGGCGAGGATTGGTTTGCCTTCCCTGGCTTTGTTGCATATCCAACGGGAAGAACGGTTGCTTGCCCACCGCGAAATTGAAAAGTATTTGGCCCGATCACTTTCCACCTGCAAGGTATGGCTACCGGAGCCGGGTGAGACGGTCACCTTATAGTTTTATCGTAACTGCTCACAGGGTACCGAGTATGCTGTATTAGCGGCTTGCTCACCTCCCGAGGTATCGGAGTCTCCCTTCGGTCGTTTACCTGTTCGCAGGACGATGTCTTGAATCTCCGCCACCCCGCAAGCAGTTGTAGTTGTAGGTGGCGAGGAAATAAGGTCGCGACCTTATGTGTAGTTACGTTTTATCTTTAACAAAATAATAAGCAGGAGTTGTTGATGTCTCTTTTACAATGGAAGGAAAAACACAGTGTTGGCATCAGTGAGATTGACGCCCAGCACCAACGGATGTTTGCGATAATGAATGAACTCAATGATGCCATGGCCTCAGAAAGGGCCAAGAATGTTCTTGAGGGGATTCTTGATCAACTTGTCAACTATACGGCCACTCATTTCATTACCGAAGAGCGGTTGATGAACGAACACGGTTTTGCCGGTTCTGCTTCGCACCAAAGGGTGCATGAACAGATGACTGCCAAAGTGCGGGCGTTTCAGAACGATTTTCGTCAGGGGCGGGTGGCAATGAGTATTGACGTTATGCATTTTCTCTTGCAATGGCTTGATCAGCATATTCTTGGCACTGATATGGAATACCGGGATTTTCTTACTTCCCGTGGGGTGCGCTGATTAGTCTTTCTCCGGTTAATGATGCCGAAAATTATTGCTCTTAGGCATTGTTTGAGGGAATATAGTTAATTCGTTTATTCTTGTCCTGTTTTAACCAAAAATTGTATGGAGGAAAGGTATGGCCTTGTTAACTTGGAAAGATGCGTACAGTGTGAAAATTAAGCAAATTGATGACCAGCATAAGGTTTTGATTGACATGATCAACGAACTGAACGACGCCATGGCCCAGGGTAAGGCCAAGGATGCCCTCGGCGCCATTCTTGATAAGCTTGTTTCCTATGCCGCCAGCCATTTTGCCCTTGAAGAGGGGTTGTTACAGACCCATGGTTATGAAGGGTATCAGGATCACAAGGATAAACATGTGAAGATGACCGCCAAGGTTCTTGACCTCCAGCGCCAGTTTAAGTCTGGGCAGGCGGCGATGACCATTGAAGTGATGAATTTTTTGAAAAATTGGCTGGACAAACATATTATCGGTACCGACATGAAGTACAGCGCCTTCTTGAATAGCAAGGGTGTGCAATGAATCTTGTCCATGGTCTGATGACTTCCTGCTTACCGGGGTTGATGTATGGGGTCTGATCTTGCCTTGCCGACTTCCCCTCGGTTGATCACGATTACGTCTTGGTTGGCGTTATTGTTGATGACGGCGGTGGTGCTGAAGACCTTGGCTTTTTTGTTTGTGCCCCTGTCGGTGGCGCTTCTTTGCTGTTATGCGCTGGGCTTGCCAATGGAATTACTGCAACGGCTGCGGGTGCCGGTGGGGTTACGGATCTTGCTGGTGGTGCTTTGCGCCGCCTTTGTTTTTTATCTGCTGGGGCGCTTGTTACAGGCTAACCTCATTGAACTACAGGAACGGTTGCCTGGGTTTGAGGCTATCTTTTGGGGTTATGCTGACAGTGTCTTGACCAATCTGAAAATTAACCGGCAGGAGGCGCAGCAGATGTTTGCCGCCTTTGCTGATAATTTTCGCCATGCCGATTTGAAGCCGCTGGGTTCGATGATGGGGCAGGTTGGGGTCTCTTTTTTCTCCTTTCTGGGTAATGCTTTTTGGGTGTTGCTTTTTATGGTCTTTATGCTGGCTGAGCGGGAAAGTATGACCAAGCGTCTGGTGCGCGGTTTGGGGGACGAAAGGGCGGTTACCGTCTTGGCTGCCCTGGCGCGGGTGAATCAGGCGGTGCAGCAATATCTTGGCCTGAAAATCTTCCTCAGTCTGTTGACCGGCTTACTGGTGGGAGTGATCCTGAAAATTTTTGGTGTGCCCTTTGCCTTTCTCTGGGCGGTCTTGACCTTCTTGCTCAACTTTATTCCTAATATCGGCTCGGTGGTTGCGACCTTGCCGCCGGTGGCGGTGGCCCTATTTCAAACGGGCTCCCTTCTCAGCGCATTCTTGGTGGCGCTGGCTTTGGTGGCGGTGCAGTTAGTGGTGGGCAACATCTTTGAGCCGCGTTTGATGGGGAAGGGGCTTAACCTAAGCCCTCTGGTGGTGTTGTTGTCCCTGCTCTTTTGGGGGTGGATGTGGGGAATCGTCGGGATGCTGATAGCTGTGCCGCTCACTGCTGCGATTAAGATTGCTTGTGAACAGCTGGAGGTAACCCGCCCGGCGGCGATTTTGATGTCCAGTGAATAATGCAAATTATGGAACAAAATCTGCCTTCGCGGGTCTTTACCGGTTGAGGAGCATTATTTAATAAAAGAAGTTGAGAGGTTGATTTCTCAGGAGGGAAAGAACATGTACCAATTTCAAGGAAAGCAACAAACGGCGTTGAGCGGGGCTAATATCGAAGCCTCGACCATGTTTCTCGCCAAGGTTTTTAATTGGATGGCCATCGGTCTTGGGTTGACTGGTTTTACCGCCTTTTTGGTTTTTAACTCCTCCGCTGCCCAGCAGATGATCTTCGGTAACCGGATCGTTTTTTATGGGTTGATCTTCGGTGAACTGGGGATGGTTCTTTACCTTTCCGCCCGTATTGAGAAGATTTCCGCCCAGGCCGCCACCGGTCTTTTCATCGCTTATTCGGTATTGAACGGCGCGACCCTTTCCGCCATTCTGCTCATGTACACCGCCACCTCGGTGGCCAGCACCTTTTTTGTCGCTGGCGGCATGTTTGCGACCATGGCTGTTTACGGCACCGTTACCAAAAAGGATCTTACTGGTATGGGTTCCTTTCTCTTCATGGGGCTCATCGGGATGGTTATTGCCTCGGTGGTCAATATCTTCATCGGCAGTTCCATGATGTCTTGGGTGATCTCCGCTATTGGGGTGGTGGTCTTCACCGGCCTGACTGCTTACGATGTCCAGAAGATCCAACGCATCGGTGGCAGCGGGATTATGAACGGCGGTGAGGCTGTTATCCGTAAGGGTGCGATCATGGGTGCGTTGGCTCTCTATCTTGATTTCATCAATCTGTTTTTGAGCCTCTTGCGGCTGATGGGTGATCGTCGCTAGACTTTGGTCACAGCTAAGCAAAGATAAAGAAGGGGAGCATCGCCGGGTTGAGGTGGTGCTCCCCCTTTTTTTGTCGCTATGGTTTGCCGAAACTGTTTACTTTTGCTTTGGGCGGCAACGCGTGGAGTAGCGCTGATGAACTATTTGGCAAGTATCTTTAACCTAAGCTGGTTAGAGCGGATTTAGAGTAGTGGGCGTAAGATGGTGCGGAGGACGGCCAGCATTTTTGTGTAATTGGTGTTTGTTTTTTCGCCCTGAGCATCTTTTTCGATGGTGAGCAGGTAGGCGGCGCACTCTTCCTGGCCGAGATTAAGCAACACGCCCTTGATGCTGTGGATTGAGAGGCGCAAACTGTCGAGATCATTTTCGGCTGCCGCTTTTTCTGCGGCCACAAGATATCCTTCGAGGTTTTCTTTCAATGAATCCAGGAGATGGCTGATTTTTTTTGAGTCCATGTGGTAGGAGTTACTAATGTGCTCTCTGACCTTGGCGCGAGAGATGGTGGTGGGTTTGTCTGTGGGAAGTGGTTCATTTCTCGATGCGGCCAACGGCGAGACTCTGGGGGGGGGATATGCTTTTTGCCACTGCTTACTTCCTGTAAAACGGCCAGCACTTCTCGAGCTTGGAATGGTTTGGTGACGTAATGATCCATTCCGGCCTCAAGGCACTGATCCTGGGCACCGGCCATGGCGTGGGCGGTCATGGCGATGATCGGGGTCTTGGATCCCTTGAGCTTTCTGCGTACCCTCTTGATTAATGCGGAATCTTTTCCTTCCCCTACTGCCCCTTTTTCACACTGGCGAATGATTCTGCTGGCCGTTAAACCGTCCATTTTCGGCATCTGAATATCCATCAGGATGGCATCGAAACCATGGCTGGCAAGTTCTTGCAATGCTTCCACGCCGTTAGTCGCCGAGGTGACACGATGCCCACCTCGTTTGAGGACGATTTGGGCAAGTTCTCGGTTTATTTCATTATCTTCTACCAGTAGGAGGTTGAGGGGCGAGTTCGTGGTGGTCATGATGTCGAGGTTTGGGGAAGAAGAGGGGGCTAGCAACAGCGAATGGTTCTCCGGGGACAGGGTGGCTTTGATTAAAGTCATCAGATCGCGCCGTGCCACCGGTTTAGGCAAGACCCAGTGAATGGCAAGGTTTGGATAGCGTCTTTGTTGATCAAGAGATTCGGCGGCGCTCATGACAATGAGCGGGATGGTGGTGAATTTGGCTGCCGCCAGGCTATCAAGGATCCCTGGACTCTCTTCTCCCTGATTGGCTAGATTGATTAAGATGATCTGGTATTGATTGCCTTCTCCTTGTAATGCCTTGAGGGCCGTTTTGCTGTCAGCCGCGGTATCGGTGGGCAGGTGGTGGTGACATAGAAATTCCTGGAGAATTTTGCGGCTGAGCTCAAGATTATCAATGAGCAGGATGGTGGAGGTCGTTGGCGGGGCGGCTTGTTCCGGGGTCTCCTCTGCAGCCTTATTGATCTTGTCGAATTGGGCGGAAACATGAAAGGTGCTGCCCTTGTCCGTCTTGCTGTCAACCCAGAGTTCGCCGTCCATCATTCCTGCCAACTTGCAGCAGATACTTAGACCCAAGCCGGTGCCGCCGTATAGGCGGGCAATAGAGTCATCAGCCTGAGTGAAACTGTTGAAGATGTTGAGTTGTTTGCTTTTCGGGATGCCGATGCCGGTGTCCGTAACGGAGAGGTGGAGTAAGACTCTGTGCTCGCTATCGTGGGTTGTTTCCACCTTGATTAAGATATAGCCGTCATTGGTGAACTTGATGGCGTTGCCCACCAGATTAAGGAGAATTTGGCGGAGACGCATCCCATCGCCGCGAAGGATAGTCGGAACTTCGGGCGAGAGGTGATAGAGGAGTTCCAGTCCTTTCTGCTGGCCCCGGGTGGCTACGGTTTGCAGGGTGTTTTCAATCACCTCAAGGAGGTCGAAAGGTTCTTTGCTCAGAACCAGCTGGCCGGCCTCAATCTTTGAAAAATCAAGGATGTCATTGATAATTCCCAGTAGCGAGGTTGCCGAGTTTTGGACAATGGCAAGGTAGTGACGTTGTTCTGGTTGGAGGTCGGTGGCGAGAGCCAGATCGGTCATGCCGATGATGCCGTTCATGGGGGTGCGGATTTCGTGGCTCATACTGGCGAGAAATTGACTCTTGGCCCGATTGGCGGTTTCGGCAGCTATTTTCGCTCTGGCCAGAGCTTTTTCGGTGAGTTTGCGCTCTTGCAACTCTTCCTTGAGACGATTGCTAGCCAGACTCAGTCTGGCGTCAATGCCGTTGAGATAATGGTAAAAAAGGATCGAAAGGATAATTCCGGCCGTAAGAATGACTAAGGCCAGAGATAGGTAAAGGTGGCGCAGGGTAAGACGTTCGGCGTTAAAATTTAGAAGAACGATTATCTCGCCGATCTCACGGCCAGAACTTTCCTTAAGGGAGATGAATCCTCCATCGTAGTGGAGATCACCCATGGTTGTGCTGATGATGAAATTGTTATGGCTGGTGTGTTCTTGTTGGAGAAAAGGGTCGATGTCGCTGGGCGTATCTGGGCGGGTGGAGGCGATGATGACATGATTGCTTAATTCCTCCCAGTTGTCGCTGTAGCCCATCATCCGGCGTCCTTCCTGCCATTGATCATGGTTCAATAAGTTTTTGCGAACGGCAAAGAGCAATTCTACATTTAAGGCGTCTTTAAGCATGGGGAGGAGCAGGGTGGTTTCTTTACCCAGTTCAAGGTAGCCGATTATCTTGTCGTTGACGCGCCAGGGAGCGACTACCCGCAGAGTAAGGGTGCCCAACGGCCCCAGTTCGATGCCGGATGAGATCTTTTGAGACTGGCGGGCGGTATTAAATGACCATCGGTTTATGGTGTCACCCTCGCGGTCGGGGTTATGGACGCGAAGAAAACATCTTCCTTCTCGGTCAATGAAATAAAAGTGGGTTATGTCGTGAGCGGCCAGAAATTCTTTAAAGATTGGCCGGGATGAAGCTAATAATTGCTTCCGGTCGCCGTTAAGAAAAGCTTTTTGTAGCTCAGGGGAGTGTTCAAAGCGGACAAATAGTCCCTTGATGATGGTTTCTTCTTCACCCACCAGTACATCGAGAAGTTTAGGGACGCTGTCTAACTTTTGCCTGATCTGATTATGGATATGGGTTTCTTGGAGCCAGAAGAGTCCGGATAGAGAGAGGATAGATAGGGTGAGCAGAACGATGGCCAGGGGAAAGAAAATTGATTTCTTGATGTTGGGGGCACCGTCCTTTTTTAGCATGGGCATTCCTTGTGAAGCTCTGGCGGGGCGATAATGGCTGCCAGTAAGACATCTTCAATGCGCTGAACCATGATGAACTCCATCTCTTCCCGGACGTGGGAAGGCAGGTCGCGGAGATCGTTTTTGTTTTCTTCAGGGAGGATGATTCTCTTGATCCCGGCGCGTCTGGCGGCGAGAACCTTTTCTTTGACCCCGCCCACCGGCAGAACCAGGCCGCTGAGGGTTATCTCGCCGGTCATGGCGGTATCGCTTCGGGTTGGGCGATGGGTATAGAGTGAAGTCAGGGCTGCGGCGATGGTGGATCCGGCCGAAGGGCCGTCCTTGGGGATGGCGCCGGCCGGGACATGGATATGGATTGCCTGTGGGAGGGGGAGAGTGATGCCTAAGTCCTGGACATGGGCGGTGACATAACTGTTGGCAGCCATGGCTGATTCTTTCATTACTTCACCAAGGTGGCCGGTGATGGTTAGTTTTTCACCGTCGGGCAAGGCGATGGCCTCGATATAAAGGACATCACCGCCAGTATCTGTCCAGGCGAGACCGGTGGCCACCCCGGCGGGCAGCTCTTTGCGTCTTTTTTCAGCGAAGAATCGTTCTGGGCCAACCATTTCGGCAAGATCAGGCGGGGTCACGGTTACCGGGTTTGTGTTGCCCTCGGCGACACGGACGGCAACCTTCCGGGCCAGTTTTCCCAGCATTCGTTCCAGTTCTCGAACCCCGGCTTCGCGGGTGTAATAGCGGATAACGGAGAGAAGGGTTTCGTCCGGAACCATGAATTGGTTTTCGTTAAGCCCGGCTTCATGCCGCTGCCGAGGGAGCAGATAACGGCGGGCAATGACCATTTTTTCCTCACCGCTGTAGCCGGAGAGGGGCAGCATTTCCATGCGGTCGAGAAGGGGTTTCGGCACTGTGTCAGTGGCATTGGCGGTGGTAATGAAAAAAACCTTGGAGAGGTCAAAGGGTAGGTCAAGGTAGTTGTCGCGGAAAGCAAAGTTCTGAGCGGGATCGAGAATTTCCATCAGCGCGGCTGCTGGGTCACCGCGGAAGTCATGGCCGAGTTTGTCCACCTCGTCCAGCATCAGCAGTGGATTATTTACCCCTGTTCTGCGGACGGCTTGGATAATCCGGCCAGGCATGGCGCCGATATAGGTGCGGCGATGTCCACGTAATTCTGCTTCGTCATGCATGCCGCCCAGGCTGAATCGCTCAAACTTTCTTCCTAAGGCGCGACTGATGGATTGTCCCAGCGAGGTTTTGCCCACCCCCGGCGGGCCGACAAAGCAGAGGATGGGGGCCTTGGCGTCTGGATTCAAAGTCATTACTGCCAGTTGTTCGATGATTCGTTCCTTGATCTTCTGCAGGCCGTAATGGTCGTCGTCGAGAACCTGTCGGGCGTTGTCAAGGTTCAGGTTGTCGGTGGTTGTCTGTTGCCAGGGTAACTCGCTTATCAACTCGAGATGGGTTCGGGTGACCTGATAGTCGGGGGCGGCCATGGGAATCTGTTCCAGTCTTTTCAGTTCTCTTTCCGCCTCTTTCAGTACCTCATCGGGTAAACCGGCTTCTGCCAGTTGTTTGCGAAGCTCTTCAATATCGGTATCATTAGGATTTTTGTCGCCAAGTTCTTGTTTGATGGCATGCATCTGCTGGCGCAGGATGTAGTCACGTTGTTCGTGGTTTATTTTTTTGTCAGCCTGGTCGGCAATCTGGTGACGTAATTCGTGGATCTGAATTTCGTGGAGAAGGGAATCGCGCAAAAAATGCAGGGTGGTGAAGAGGTCTTTTGATTCAAGCAGAGCCTGAGCATTGGCTGTGTCCAGGGGCAGCAACTGGCCGAGAGGATAAAGGAGCTGCATGATGTCTTCCCCGGTGTTAATGACGGGGGGGAAATTTAGATGTACTTCCGGATGGGCAAGGGAAAAGTATTTATCGGTAAGATTTATCACCTCCCTTTGCAGGGCTTCCTGCTCGATACTTTCCCCATGGGGGAGTGGCAGCGGTTTTACCTGTGCTTCCAGATAAGGGTGGGGGGGGCTGAAGTTGGTGACGATTACCCGTTCTATCCCCTGGAGGATAATCTGGATCATTGCCTCAATGTGGCTGATAAGTTTTATCTGCGCGATGGTGCCGATGGAATATAGGTCGGCGGGGGTAGGGCTTTCTGTTGACGTATTTTTCTGGGCTAAAACCAGTACGGTTTGCGTTTGTCCGGCCAGAGCTTCTTCCAAGGCGGCCATTGATTGGGGCCTTCCCACCGAGATCGGCATTGCCACGTAGGGAAACACCACCGCATTCTTAAGGGGGAGAACCGGTAGGGTATAGATACGGTTTGTGTCGCTCAAAATGCACTCTCCCGGTTGCTGGCTCGTTGCCTTTGATCCCGAAGGCGGGATCCCATGGTCGGGGTGGTGTTATTTCGTAACTACTCATATCATAGAGTAGATATCAAAGTATCAATGATCGGCTGCTGAATTGTCAAGTCGCGGTGGGGTTGAGGGCAAGGGGGTAGGGAAGGTCAAGTGGGGTGTGAAAACAGCGGTGGGGCTGGATTTGGTTGCAAATCTGAGCTGAGTATAATTTTAAGGGGGGGCTTATCTCTCTCAGTGCATTTCGTCGCTGTCAATATAGGCGTAAGCGCTGTGTTTGTGAATGGATTCAAAGCTTTCGACACTCACTGAGAACCAATAGATATCGTCATGACGGTTAACGGTCTCTGCCACTCTTCTGGCGGCATCTTCCACAAACATCGGGTTCTGGTAGGCCGTCTCGGTGACATATTTTTCGTCCGGCCGTTTGAGCAGGGCAAAAACTTCGCAGGAAGCACTGGCTTCGATCATTTTAATCAGATCTTCCACCCAGACAAAACCTTTGCATTTGACGTTGAGGTTGATTTCGGCTCGTTGATTGTGGGCGCCGAAGTCGCTGATCTCTTTGGAGCAGGGACAAAGAGTGGTGGTGGGCACCCAGGTGGAGAGGATAAAGTCTTCGTCCTTGCCGATGCCGCCGGTGAAACGGCAGGTGTATTCCATCAAGCTGGTGGTGCCGGAAACCGGCGCGGTTTTTTCGATGAAATAGGGGAAGGTCATCTCCATGTGGGCCGATTCGGCTTGTAACTCTTCTTGGATCTCGGCCAGAAGGTCGGGGAAAATCTCGGCGCTTAAGGCATCCTGATGCTTGTTTAGCACTGTCAGAAAGGTAGAGACGCAAGAGCCCCGGTACTGACGCGGCATGGAGACCCGAAGGCTGATGCTGGCCACGGTCTCTTGCAGGTCGCCGTCTTTTTCGCGAACCTTGATGGGGTAGCGGATGTTTTTAATGCCGATGGTTTTAAGCTTCATAGTGCGCCCTTTTTACCGTTTTTTTTGCCATGCGCCAAGCTGTTTCTGGGCTCATGGGCTGCCTGGTTGCTTTGCCCCGCCTGTTGATGGTGTCTACTGCTGACCGCAGTGGTAAATTGGCGGGGAGTATCTTCATGCAAATTGAACGGTGGTTTTTGGCAAAAGCGGTGATCGATGATGGCTGATAGTGTATAAGTATGGTAGTTTCGGAGGCGGTCAAGGATTGGCCGGGAGTAATGGTCATGGATGACTAATGGCGCACCCTGAAAGGAGTAAAGGTTTGGCGGTGGCAGATGGGGTTAGGATTGATAAATGGTTGTGGGCAGCACGGTTTTTTAAAACCAGAAGCCTCTCTTCTCAGGCTGTTGCTGGCGGTAAGGTGCATATTAATGGCGGTCGGGTCAAGGCATCGAAGATAGTGGCGATGGGTGATAGCTTGCGTATTCAGCGCGGTGAAGTTGAGTATGTCGTCCAGGTATTGGCCCTTGCCGATAAGCGTGGCCCGGCGGTGCAGGCCCAAAAACTTTATGAAGAGACCGAGGCCAGTATGGCGGCGCGGGAAGCAAATCGCGAAGAGCGGCGGTTGTTGGCGGCCCAGCGCAGCGCCCCTGAGGGCAGGCCGTCAAAGCGTGATCGGCGTTTGATCCGCAGCTTTACCCGCAAGGATGATTAGCTAAAAGCTTACGCAAACTGGTTGCCGACTAGATCTCTGTAGCGAATTTATTGGCGACTTACGATAATAATATGAATGTTTATCCTCTCCGAGGACTCTATTAAGTTGGGGTCGTAACTTGCGGCCCCGGAAATTGCAAAAGGAGTAAGAAGCATGAAGAAAGTGACCAGGGCGTTGATCAGTCTCACCGATAAATCCGGCATTGAGGGTTTTGCCAAGGAACTTGAGGCCTTGGGTATTGATATCCTTTCCACCGGCGGCACCGCCAAGAAACTTCGTGATCATGGCGTTAAGGTCACCGATGTTTCCCAGTTCACCGGTTTTCCCGAGATGTTGGATGGACGGGTGAAAACCCTGCATCCCAAGGTTCATGGCGGCATCCTTGCCCAGCGTGAAAACAAGGATCATCAAGAGCAGATGGCCCAGCATGGTTTGCAGCCCATCGATATTATTGCGGTTAATCTCTACGCTTTTGATAAGGCCACTGCCGATGCCAGCTGCACCTTAGGTGATGCCATCGAAAACATCGATATCGGCGGCCCCACCATGCTGAGGGCGGCGGCCAAGAACTTTCATGATGTCACGGTCATCGTCGATCCGGCTGATTATCCGCAAGTTTTAGCCGAGATTAAGGAAACTGGAAACACCACCCTGGCCACCCGTTTCAAGCTCTGTGTCAAGGTTTTCGAACTCACCAGCAAGTATGACACCGCCATCGCCGCCTGGCTAGGCAAGGTGGATGTTGCCAGTAACGATTATTTCAAATAAGGGGTCTTGCTATGAAGATGGCAGTTCTTCTCTCTGGCTCCGGTCGAACCTTGGACAACTTTCATGAGCGCATGGAAGCTGGCACCTTGAACGCCTCCATTCAGGTGGTGATTTCCAATGCTGCCGACGCTTTGGGCCTTGAAAAAGCGCAAAAATACGGTTATCCGGCTTTTCATGCTGTGGATAATGACGCCATTAATGCCATTCTGCGTGATTATGATGTGGAACTTGTCTGTTTGGCTGGATACCTGAAGCTTTATGCGCCGCCAGCAAGGTTGCAGAAGGCGGTGCTCAATATCCACCCGTCCCTGATTCCTGCCTTCTGCGGACCAGGATATTACGGGATGCGGGTGCATCGGGCGGTGAAGGCGCGTGGGGTCAAGGTGAGCGGGTGTTCGGTTCATTTTGCCAATGAGGTGTATGACGAAGGTCCCATTGTGGTGCAAAGATGTGTGCCGGTTGCTGAGGATGACAGCCCCGATGATATTGCCGCGAAGGTTTTTGCGGCGGAATGCGAGGCGTTTCCTGAGGCGATCAATTTGGTGGCGGCCAAGGGAGTGGATGCTTTCTGGCCCGCCGGATAATTGGCGTTTGTTGTGAGATCCTTAGGGGGGCAAGGAAAGCCAACCGGGGAAAATGTGTAAAGCTCGTAGGCTGAGCAAGGGAGAAACAACCGTGCCATCATATCGCAATCAGCTCATGTCGCCGGAGGATATTGCTCGTTCCCTGGATCGAATCGCTCTCCAGATCGTGGAGCGTAATCATGGAGTTGACAATCTGGCCATCGTTGGCATTCATACCGGTGGCGTTTACCTCGCTGACCGGATTCGCACCATCATCGAGGAACGAGAGGGGCAAAAGGTTGACTCTGGAACCCTGGACATCACTCTCTACCGTGATGATTGGAGTCTTGTGGCCCAGAACCCCATTGTCAAGACCACCGATATTTCTTTTGCGGTGGGTGAGCAGAATCTGATTCTTGTTGATGACGTTATCTTCACTGGGCGCACCATTCGCGCCGCCATGGACGCGATTATGGATTTCGGTCGACCCCTCTCCATGCAGTTGGCGGTTTTGGTTGACCGGGGGGGTAGGGAGTTGCCCATTCAGCCGGATTATGCCGGTTTGGAACTCAGCGTTCTCGATAATGAGCATGTCCATGTCTTGTTGCGGGAAAGCTCCGCTGCCGGTGAAGTTGTTGATGAGGTTGTTCTGGAGAGCCGTTCCTGAACAAGCGAGGGATCTTCCATGGCAGACGATGCCGGTTGTGCCGATCTGCAAAGGATTCGTGAGCTGATCAAAGGTAAGGAAATTGATTACCGCCGCTATAATTTTAGTTGCGAGCAGAATACCCTGTTGCGGGTTTTTTCCGATCTGGCACAAGATCTTGATTCCTTAGAGGACTTTTACGGTCTTTGCGTGGTGGCGCCTAAAGAGTTTCTGGGGCTTGCCTGTGCCTTGTATCTTTTTGCCGAGGACACCGTTTCTTTTCATCTGGCCAGTGAGGCCGGGGAGGGTGTGGTGGAGTCGGTTTCGGCCTCAGCGCTTTTGCATCCCTCCGTGGATACTTACGAAGCAAACGGCAGTTACGTGCTGCCCATTTGTCGCCAGGGAAATGTCGGCCTGGATCAGGACTCTTCTGCTGGCGAAGGCATCTTGGGTCTTTTGGTGGTGGGTGGCGCCAGCAGCCTTGCAGATATGGAGGTTCAATTTCTAGGCAAGTACGTCAACCGGATCGCGGTTAATCTTCAGAGTCGTTTGTTGGCGCAGCAAAATATAAGTCATCTCAAGTTCATCAACGGCCTGGTGATGGACATCGAGCATAATGTCATTGTCCCCAACATGTATTTCCGCCATCTCTTCAATGATCTCAAGAAGAGCGTTGCCGAGATCGCCGGGATCGAGGTGGCGATGATTGAGCTCAAAGAAAAGTCATCGGGGCCGAACAAAGATTGGGCCGACATTGGCCAGCGAGTCGGTCATCTCCATCAGCAGCTGATCAAACAACACCACCAGTTGCAGGAGCATCATTCCACCACCAGTCTATTTCTTGAAAGTTTGTTCCGGCGTGATCATTTTGTGCAGGGCCATCTTGTCCTTCGTCCCCGCTACTGCAAGGTGGAAGAGGAGATTATTGCTCCCCAACTGGATCATTTCGCCAGTCGTTTTGTGGATCGGGGGATTGTTGTCGAAACTCCTGTTGACATGGGTGGAGAAGAGCTGCTGCTGGTTGTTGATGTGGGGCTCTTGTCGCAGGTTTATGCCAATTTTTTCTCTAACGCCCTGAAATATGTTGAGGAGATTACCGATCATCGCGGTAAGTCGCGGAAGGCGATGACCTATGGCCGTGAATTTGTCGCTGATTTTTTCGGGCCGGGTCGGCACGGGATCAAACTCAATGTTTTTACCACCGGCCCTCATTTGGGCCATGAAGAAGCGGCCAGCGTTTTCAGCGAAGGGTTTCGGGGTGAGCAGTTTAAGGATCAGCCTGGCAGTGGTCATGGCCTGACCTTTGTCAAACAGGTGATTGATATCCATGGTGGGGTGGTTGGTTATGAAGCCACCGCCGAGGGCAATAACTTCTATTTTGTTCTGCCGCTACCAGCAAAGGAGTTGGCCTTGGCGGTGGTGGTGGGGCCACCTCAGTTGCCGTAGTTGTTCTTATTTCGTAACTGCTCACAGGGTACCGAATTTGCTGCGTTAGCGCCCTGCTCACATACCGATGTATAGTTTACAGGACGATGCCTCGAAGGTCTCGCAGGCTCGCTATCTGCATCTCCGGCACCCTGTAAACAGTTACAGTTCCGGGGTATCAAGGAAATAAGGTCGCCACCCTGTGAATAGTTACCTTATTTCTCGCCAATCCCGGCGCGGGGTGGGGGCGGAAGAATTTTGGTCGAGAAAGGTTTTTTTCTGATCATGTACTGTTTTTCATCGGACTTTTTTCAAGTCCATCAATTTAAAGATACCCGTTAGGGGAGAATAGCTGCATGAAGACCTTGGTAACGGAAAAGAGCAATCAACCCCTTGAATTGCTGGCTCCGGCCGGAACTCTCGAAGCCTTTGAGGCTGCGGTGGCGGCAGGGGCGGATGCTATCTATATCGGCGCTCCGACCCTCAATGCCCGCGCCCTGGCCAAGCATTTTGTCATGGCTGAGATCGCGGCCATGGTTGACTATGCCCACCGCCATGGGGTTAAGGTCTATGTGGCCATGAACAGCCTGATGAAGGAAGAGGATATCCCCACTGCCACTCATACCCTGGCCGCTTTGGAGCATCTGGGGGTGGACGCTTTAATCCTTCAAGATTTGGGACTGTATCGGTTGGCCCGAAAATATTTCCCAAACCTGCGCTTGCATGCCAGTACCCTGTTGGCCGGGCATAATTCTGTGGCGGTGCGGCAGTTTAGCAAAATGGGCTTTCAGCGGGTGGTGTTATCTCGAGAAATGACCCTCCCGGAGATAGCCTATATCCACCAGCAGAACAAGGTGGAGTTGGAAGTTTTTATCCATGGCGCCCTCTGCTTTAGTTATTCGGGGTTGTGTCTGTTCAGTAGCTACCAAGGTGGGAAAAGTGGCCTGCGTGGTCGCTGTGTGCAACCTTGTCGACGTCGTTATACTTGGAGTGGCAAGGGGAAAGGCGGTGCCCAGTCCGGCTACCTGTTTTCCATGAATGATCTGGCTGGAATCGATCTTATCCCGCAACTTCGTGAGGCCGGGGTGACTTCCCTTAAAATCGAGGGGCGGATGCGCAGCGCCAGTTATGTGGGGGCGGTGACTGCCGCTTATCGGCTGGCCATTGATGCCCAGCCCGGTGATCGTAAAACCTTGGCTGTTGCCCATGAAAGATTGCGTGAGGCCATGGGGCGGCGTTCCACCAGTGGTTATTTTACTACTCCCCAGCCGGTGGACGCTATCTCACCGCAGCATTCCGGCAATATCGGCCTATTCCTTGGCCGCATTGAGTCCAGCCGTGGCAAGTCGGCCCGCTTGGTCTTGAAAGAACCCCTTCGTGGTGGTGACCGCTTGCGACTGCATCAGGAGAAGAGTGGGGAACGATTGGCTTTTACCCTGAAGGAGATGCGCAGTGAGGGGGGGGAGATTGATCAGGCCGCCGTGGGGGCCGGAGTTACCATTGAGCTGCCGGAAAACGCCACTCCCGGCGATAGTTTGTACAAGGTGGATAGCTGTGAGCGGCGAGCAGAGGGGATGAAGGATGACCAGGTGAGGCCGGAGTTGTTCCGCAAGGAGGCGGATGATCCGGCTATCCGTAAAAAAATGCATTTGGTGCTGGACTCTTTGCGCGCCGAAGGATTTGCTTCGTTAGCCGGTGAAATTGAGTCGCCGCCAGCAGCGCTGGCAGTTGGCAAGGGTGCCCGGGTGTTGCGGTGGTGGTTGAAGGTCGGTGATTTCAGCTTGTTACGGAAGCATTTGCCTGCATCTCCAGAGCGAATCGTGGTGACCTTGACCCCGGAATCATTGAGTCAATTTAAGCACCAACGCCGCCGCTTGGAGGATGTCTTGGGCCGCTTGGTCTGGGCCTTGCCGCCAATTATTCTTGAAAAAGATCTCTCTTTTTATCGACGTACCATTGCTGAGTTGACCCGCAGTGGCTTTGTTGAGTGGCAGGTTGGGCACATTGGCCAGTTGAGTTTGTTACAGAGCGAGCCGGTGCGGCGGGTCAGTAAGGGGAAGAAGAAAAAGCGGCCACCGCGTCGCCGTCGTTTGTCCATCAACGGCGATTATACCCTCAATATTCTCAACTCCCTGGCCTTACGTTGTGTTACTGAGCTTGGCATCGGTAAGGCGCAATGCTCCATTGAGAGTGATCATGACAATCTGGCTGCTCTGGTTGCTGGCGCTAAGGGAGTGGAAACGGGGTTGACCATTTATGGGGCCATCCCACTGTTCATTGCCCGGCTCAAGGCGGGACATTTCCAGTATGATCGACCTTTTCTTAGCCCCAAAGGGGAGGGATTTATGCTCAAGGAGGCCTGGGGGCAGACCGTGGCGGTAGCCGATCAGGTTTTTTCTTTGTTGGGCAAGCAGAGTGAGTTGGCCGGGATGGGGATTCGTTACGGGGTGGTTGATGTTTCCTTGCTGCGTTTGCGGAAGGGGGATTTGGAACAGCTTGCCGGTTTGGCGGCAGGTAAGGGCGGGAAACCTCTCCGGCAGCGCCCCTCCACCTTTAATTACCTTGGTACTCTGCGTTGAAAAGGAGGGTGATGGGTAGTCAGTTCGGGCAATGTGCTGCTCTTTAGCCGATCAGAACCTTATCCACATCCAGGAGGATTTTTACCGAGCCTTCTTTTTTGGCAATGCCGCGAATGTAGTTGAGCTGGATATTACCGCTCATGGGTGGGGCATCTTCAATCTCCTCATCTTTGAAGATTGAAACCTCTTGCACCGCATCCACGATGATCCCCATCACGAACATCGCCTTCTCTTCGTGCATTGATTGGTAAAAATTACACTTCCGGCACGACTTGATTTTTTCATGAAAGGCACCTTGGATTTCATCGCGGCAGAATGTTCCCGAAACCATCCAGCAACGATGGTCGGTGCTCCCGTGGGCAGGGCAGTCCGGTTTGCCGCATTGTTTGACCTCCCAGCAAGGTTCAAGATCTGCCCGTTGCCCTTCCACCACGATGATGCAGGTGGTGCTGGTTTCTGCGGTTGCGTCCATTTGAAAACGAGCCCGCAGGTCCAAGATGGGGATTACTTTGTCCCGAAGGTTGATTATGCCCCTGACGGCTTCGGGGGTATGGGGGATGGTGTTGATCGGCATCATGCCGAGGATCTCTTTTACCTTGAGTACCGGGATGCCGTACTCCTCGCCAGCCAGGGAGAAGGTGAGGTATTTTCCTTCCTGACTGCTTTTAGGACTTGTCGTAGGTTGGGTGGTTTCGTTGGCTTCTGTCATGGCGGCTCTTTGGGTGGGGTAGCTATTATATTAAAGGATAATATTGGCTGTTCATTAAGTATCTGTTCCCTATTCAATCTATGTCTTTTGGATGTGGGTGGTTATTCATGTTATAGGTGTGAGTTGTCTCCGTGTGCAACAGTATATTGGAACTTGATAAGTTGCTAGCAGGTGTAGATGCCGTATTTCGAGATTATTATTAGTTTATTATTGATTATTAGCAATATTGCAAAGGGAAAGTGAAATGTAAAAGAGTATCATTTGTGGGTAAGATGTTTTTTTCTCTTGAAAGCGGGTGTTGTGGTTCTTTTTCTAATAGTTATTACGATAATTTATGGATGGGGTGGAGATGGCTGGGGCAGGGCGTTGGGACGGTGCAAAAAGAGAGGGACTCTACGTGGGGCGTTTTGCTCCTTCTCCCACCGGGCCATTGCATTTCGGGTCTCTGGTGGCGGCCATGGGTAGCTACCTGCAAGCGAAGAGTTGTCATGGTCGCTGGTTGGTGCGGATGGAGGATATTGACCCTCCCCGGGAGGTTGGCGGCGCTGCTGATTTGATCCTTCGTACCCTGGAGGCTTATGGTTTTGTATGGCATGGGGAGGTGGTGTGGCAGAGTCGTCGCCGCGAGGCTTACCGAGCGGCGCTGGATGATCTTTGTAAAAGAGGTCTTGCCTATCCCTGCACATGTTCTCGCAAACGGCAGGTGGAGTGTCAGGCGGCATTGAGTTTGCCGACAGGCGTCTATGCCGGAACCTGTCGCGGGAAGAGAATTTCTGAGCATCAAGGGAGACAGGCGGTGCGGATTATGGTCGCGGCAGAGGATATTTCTTTCGTAGATCGGTTACAGGGTGAGCAACGACAAAATCTTGGGAATGAGGTGGGCGATTTCGTTGTTTTTCGGGCTGATGGCTTGGTTGCTTACCAGTTGGCGGTGGTGGTTGATGACGCCGCCCAAGGGATTACCGAGGTGGTGCGAGGCAGCGACCTTCTTGACTCAACGCCTCGGCAGATTTATCTCCAACAGGCTTTGGGGGTTTTGACACCCCGTTATCTGCATCTGCCCGTGGCGGTTAACGAAGATGGGGCAAAGCTTTCCAAGCAGACCCATGCACCTCCCTTATCGCTTAGTAAGCCACTGCCGGCTCTTTGGCAGGCCCTGGATTTTCTTGGTCAATCGCCACCGTTAGAATTGAGCAAGGGGAGCGTTGAAGAGTTCTGGCAATGGGCGATCTGTAACTGGCAGGCTGAGAAAGTATCGCCACGTATTTCTGCAACCAGTGTTTATCAGCATGATCCTTCTTCGTTTTAGAGGTCAGGGTAAAGTGATCTTCATTTAGTATGATTTTTGCCGTTTTATGTTTAGCTGCGCATGTTGTCTACTCCTGTTGGAAATCCCCCCATCGTTTTTATCCTCTGACCATTAAGTCGGAGAGACAATCTATTTCTGTAAGTTTGAAGTCGCTTGAGCCATCGGTTGCCAGGTGGCAACTGTAGGCCGGATGGATGTGAAGGGGGACAAGATGCCAGTTGGAGGTATCTATCTTGGCACTGTTTTTGTGGAGGTCAATCTGGGCCAGGGGGATGGAGAGGCCGCGACCATCGGCTTTGCTGGCACTCTCTTTTTTTGTCCAGCTGTTGAAAAAGGCGGTGTGTGGGGCGGGGGCGTGGGTGATTGCATCCCATTGCTCAGCAGAAAAGGCTGAATCAAAATCGGTGAGATTGATATTCTGAATGGCCTCAATGTCGATGCCTACGCGTTGACCTTGGGCCATGGCGCAGATAACGAAGTTTCCCGAGTGGGAAATATTGAAATCAACTTCTCGACAGATAAAGGGGCGGCCAAAGGTATCAAGCTGGATTGAGCTGAGAGATTCGCCTGGAAAGCCAAAGGATTGCAGCCCAAACCTGAGCAGAAGCTTGGCGAGGAGGGCCCTTTGTCTATCTTGCCATCGTTTATAAGAGAGGATGGATCTTTGCATGGTTGCCGGTAAGGAAACTAAATACCCCGCCATGATGGGATCTGGCAGCTTTGTTGCGAAAGAGGTGATAAAAACTTTAATCATACAAGCTTACTTACGGCAGGGTGGTCAGACTTTTAAGATCGATGATCGGTTTTGTTCCTTCCAGCCCTACAAGTGTTCCCGAGTCGAAACGGATCAAAGCAATGGCTTTGGCAAAACCATTGATGGTGTCGGAACGGCTAATGATGGCGTCTCTAAGTTTATCTTGTAGATCCAAGAGGTTCACAAGGTCCGAGTTGTTCTTGATCGGGCTCTCCCTGACGATGTTTAAGGCTTGCCAATACTGTTCAACGGAGGTGTTGGTTTGTTTGAGGCTTGAGATCCAATGCTTCAGTGAGGAGATGTCAACGGTGAGTTGGGACTTAATTTGCCGAGTCAGGTTCTTTTCTTGGATTGCACTGATCCTTCGGGTTGAGTTCTGGCTTAGCAAGGCTCCTTTGGCGCTCTGATTTCCCAAGGGGTAGGAAAAGGAGGCGCCTACCGCCCAAGATTCCCCGTTTTTCCTGTCAGTGGCAGCAGAAAGATAATTGTCGACTCCTGAGTCTTCGTTCAGGCCCATATAGCCGATGTTGCCGATAAGGTCCAAGTGAGGTTTGAGATTGTTTTGCGCTCTTTTAACCATTACGTCGGCCGCTTTTACTTTAAGAGAAAGAGATTTAAGATCGGGACGTTTATCCATGGCCGTTTGGGTGAGAAGGTGCAGATAGGATGCCTTGTCTTGGTTAAAGGAAATACTCTCTACGTTGAAATTGTTTGATGGGATAGCCAGTTTGCCGAAATTAGCTGGTTCGATTCCTATGGCCATGGCAAGGGCCTGACGGGTGGTGGTGATGTTTTGCCGGGTTCTGGAGGTCTCTCTGGAGGCGTCAGCCAGCTTAGCACGCAAGGTGCTGAGAACAATAGACTGCTGTTTGGGATTGGTGATATGGCTGGAGGAATGATCGGTTTTGTCCTGCTCGTGTTTTAGCCATTGCTTGAGCAACCCTTGTATGGACACGTTGACATCATATGCCAAAAAAGAGGTTCTGTAATCCCAGTATTTTTGAACCACGGTAAGGGTGTTTTGCGACATGGCTTGTAGATAACTATATTGTCCTGCCTCATAATTAAGCCTGGCTGCGGTTTCGGCAGCAGCGGCAAGGTGGCCTGCCCCGTTAAGCAGAGGGATTTTGGCTTCAAGCCTAACAATAGCGGTGGTTTTCGGGTTTGGTGATCCGGCATAGGTTGCCATCATGTCTTCGGTGTAATGGGCACGTAATAGCTGTGAAGAGAGTGATAGGGAGGGACCTAGCCGCAATTGCCTGGACAGGGCCAGAGTGGTGGTTGTCTGGTTGGCGTCCAGCGCTTTATAAGGGATGTTGGTTCTGGCTACCGAGTCAAGTTTGGTGGCATTTAATCCGTAGTTGATTCCGCCGGAAAGCATGAACCCAAAGGCGCCACTCTGACTCTGGTATTGACCTTCAGCAATGTTAACCGTCTCTTTTTGGATGAAGAGATTTAGTGATTTTGTCAGGGACGTTTCCACGGCTTCCAACAAGCTCAGGGAACCAAGTTTTCGGCGTTGTTGAATGGAACCGTCGGGATCATTGGCCAGAACCTTTTGGTAGAGTTGTAGCAAGTCATATCCCTTCTCGGTTGCCTCCGCAGGGGAGATTGTTGTGGAGGCATATGCATCGCTGGTTGCCAGACAAAAGAATCCGCTCAACAAGAGGATAACAGCCCAAGGGGCGAGGGCACGGTTAATGGTGGGCAGGTTCATGGGCTTCCTCTTTTTAGTATTTGAAGTGGCGGATCTGTTCGCATCCTTCGGCCATTCCGCTCATGGCGTCGATACCGATCTGGAGGTGTTTTTCCGTCCACTGTTGGGTGACCAGTTCGTCAGATTCTTCAGTCTTGACCCCCTCCGGGGTTAGTGGGACGTCTGAAACCAGTAAGAGGGCACCGCGGGGGATTTGGTTGTAGTGGCCGACCACGAAGAGGGTGGCGGTTTCCATGTCGATGGCCAGGCAGGTCATCATTTGCAATCGTTCTCGAAAACGGATGTCATGTTCCCACACTCGCCGGTTGGTGGTGTAAACAACACCGGTGCGGTAATCGCAATCGTGGTCAATGATTTTTTCCGACACATACTTATGGAGTTTAAATGAAGGTAGAGCCGGCACCGCCGACGGATAGTAGTCATCGCTGGTTCCCTCGCCGCGGATGGCGGCGGTGGGCAGGATCAGATGGCCTATTTCCGAGGAGGTTTTGAGCCCGCCGCATTTGCCGAGAAAGAGGACTCCTTCCGGTTGCCTGGCACTGAGCAGATCCATGATGGTGGCGGCATTGGGTGAGCCGATGCCGAAGTTGACCATGGACAGGCCTTCATGGTTGGTGGCTGCCTGCATGGGGCGATCTTCGCCGTAAAGGTTGCAACCGAACATTTCGGCAAAGCGGGTGATATAGTGTTGGAAGTTGGTGAGAAGGATGTAATCGCCGAATTTGTCAATGGGCATCCCGGTATAACGCGGCAGCCAATTTTGGGCGATTTGTAATTTGTCGATCATCCCGTTGGCTTGCCCTGCCGGCAAGATAGTGCTGGGCTGGTGGAATTCATTCATGGTGGTGAGGTCCTGTTGGGATTACCGTTTTGGTTGAGGTTTGGGGTTGATATAGCCCCAGTCAACCAGGCGCTGGTAGGCATGCCCTGCCTGGTTTCCTTGTCCGCCGCTGCTTTGCAGGTAACGACGATATTCCATTGCTGCATCCCTTCGCCGTTGCAGACCCTCAAGGGATATCCCTTTAAAGAAGGAAAGGTTGGGATTGCCAGGTAGTAGTTGTTCGCAGGTGGTAAATGACTGCAAGGCGGCACCGTATTTTTTTTGCATAATCTTGGTGATTCCTTGCAGGTGGTACGATTGGGCTTCTTGCGGATACGCCTTGCGAGCCAGTTCAGCGTAGCGGCTCGCTTCCGAATAGTTCTTTTTAGCCAGCTGACATTTGGCCATCATCACCAGAGCCGCATAATCGTTGGGCGCTTTCTTTAAGGCCTGGGTGAACAATTTCTGGGCGGTTTCATATTCATTTTTACTCATTGCTTCGTCGCCGTTTTGGATGTCTCTGATGGCGTCTTTTATCTTGCGTAGCTTAGCGGTTTTATCCAGGTAACGTTCTTTGTCCAGCTTAAGGGCACGGGATGAACGGGAGTAAGTGAGAGCATTGTCCAGGGCGTTTTGATATCGTTCGTCGCTCATGGGATGGGTGGAGAACATCAGTTCAAGAGCCCCTGGTTTACGGTGCGAAATTTTTTGCAGGATGGCCATCAAACCGATCATCCCTTGGGGGTTGTAACCAGCGCTGACCATGTATTCCATGCCGATGGCGTCTGCTTCCCGTTCGTTGTCGCGACTGTAGGAGGCGAGTAGGAGACCTGCGCCCAACATGCCTATTTGTTCTGTTAGTTCACCATATCGGCTTTGGTTGGCGTAGGCAACGGCTCCGGCGATGAAAACGTTGCCAAGGATGCTTTTGCTCATCTGGTTGGCGGTGTGGCGGGCATTGACATGGGCTAGCTCATGACCCAGCAGGGCGGCCAGTTGCGCTTCGTTTTCCATGGCTAGAAGTATCCCGCGAGTTACGGCGATGCTGCCGCCGGGGAAAGCATAGGCATTGATGTAGGCGGCGTTGACCCCCCGGAATGAGTAGGGCATCTCTGGGCGATGGGTACGGGCGGCGAGTTTCATGCCAACAGTACTGATGTAGTTGTTTAGGAGCGGATCTTGAATGGTGCCGTAGTCAACTGAGAATTGCTGGGGGGAGTTTTTCTTGTCGATACTGATTTCTTGTTCTGGTGAAATCAGCATTAGTTGTTGCCGTCCGGTCACCGGGTTGACGGCGCAACCGGCGGCGAGGCCTGCAACGGAAAGGGTGGTGAGCTTGATAAAACAACGCCTGGTAAGGGGCGAGTTGCGGAAGAGATGTTCGTTTGTCATGATGAAATCTCCTGTTTGCCAGTGGAGAAGGCCTCGCGGTTAAACGAAGACTGCAACAAGTCCCATGGAATGCGCCCTGGCAGGTATATGAAAGGCTGGATATTGCCTCCATCTATGTGCCTCCGCTCTCGCGATGTCACCACGCCTTCTAATCTTCCCACCGGGGCACTCACTTGTTGGCCGAATTTTACCCTTAATCATCTTAAGTGGTACCACTGATTTTTGCGAGTTCGGCAATCAAACTTTGGGGGGCAGATTGCGAATGATGACTCGTTCAAAATCATGCAGATCCAGCGGCTTCATGAGCAGTTCCCTGATGCCGATTTCTTCAGCCTGTTCTGCGTTGATTGTTTCACTGTAGCCGGTGGCCATAATAATCGGTAGTTCTGGTCGGATGGCAAGGATATGTCGCGACAGTGCTGCGCCGGTGAGGCCCGGCATGGTCTGGTCGGTGATAACCATGTCAAACCGTTGTGGGTTTTGTTTAAACAGGGCCAGAGCGTCAACGCCGCTGCTGAGGGCAGTCACCTCGCAGCCCAGGCGCTCCAAGGTTATTTTGCCAAGGCGGACGATGGTTTCCTCATCATCAACAAAGAGGATGCGCGCGGAAATATGTTGTGTTGCCCCGCTCTCTTCGTCAGCGTCTCTGCTTTCTTCTTGAGCGATGATGGGGAGGTAAACTGTAAAAACGCTGCCTTGGTCGGGAGTGCTTTTCACGGTGACACCGCCGTTATAGCTTCGAGCCAGGCCGAGAACGGTGGAGAGGCCAAGGCCGGTTCCTTCGCTCTTCCCCTTGGTGGTGAAGTAGGGAGCAAAGATCTTGGCCTTGGTTTCTTCGTCCATGCCTGTGCCGGAATCATGGATGGCCAGACGGAGGTAGGAGCCAGGGGTTAGTTCATGGTCCTGGACGTCGGTAAAGCCAGGGGCGATTGTGGTTTCGTCCATGCGTATGGTAAGGGTGCCGCCGTCTTTTCGCATCGCGTGGTAAGCATTGGTACAGAGATTCATGAAAATCTGGTGAACCTGTACCGGATCGGCCATTACCATCCGGCAGTTGGCACCTATTTCCTGAATGATCTCAATGGTGGTGGGCAGGGTGCCACGGAGCAGCTTGAGCGCTTCCTTGATCACCGGTTGGATCTCGATGGGCTTTCGTTCCTTCTCGGTCTGGCGACTGAAGGTGAGAATCTGGTTGACCAGGTTGGTGGCCCGTTTTGAGGCGTTAAGTACCTCTTTTAAAAGTGGATAGTTTTTGTTCTCGGACGGGGCATCATAGAGCATCAGTTGGGTGTAGCCGATAATGGCAGTGAGGATGTTGTTAAAATCGTGGGCAATGCCGCCTGCCAGGGTGCCGATGGCCTCCATTTTTTGGGCTTGGCGTAATTCCTCTTCAACCTGTTTGCGGAGGGTAACATCGTCAAATAGGGCAACTAGTTCACCGGAGGGCAGTTTGTAGATGTGATGTTCCCGCCAGCCGCTGATCCGTTCATCCTGATAGAAGGTTGGTGGGCTGTGTTCGGGAAGGCCGGTTCGCCAAACCGTTTGTAATATGTTAGTGAGCCCGAGTTCTTGAATATTAGGGAAGATATCCGTGATGTCTTTGCCAAGCACCTGTTCTTTCTCTAGTTTTTCGATTCTTTCTGCCGCCTGATTGAAATCCACAACTGTAAATTTTTTGCCGTTATCAGTGGTCTTGAAGACAGCAGCACCGCTGTTCATGTTGTTGAACAACCCCCTGAACCTGGCCTCGTTGTTCTCAAGGATTTCCTCCGCCTGTTTGCGGTCGGTGATATCATGGATGGAGCAGAGCAGGCCGATGCAGTCGCCTTGATCATCAACCACCGGGGTTTTGGTTATGTGCAGCCATTGGCTTTCCCCTTGAGCCTCTTTAGTAATTTTCATGTCGTGGAAGCAGGGCTGCACTGAGGACATGACTTCGTCATCCTCTTTTTGGTAGACGGCGGCAGCTTCTGCGCTGAAAAGGTCAACGTCGGTCTTGCCGATAATTTCGTCCTCGTTTTTGCCGATATTTTTGCAGAAAGCGGCGTTGACGGCGAGATAAACAGCATCGCGATTTTTGAGGGCGATAAGGTCGCTGGTTGAGGCGAGGATGGTTTCAAAGAGGTTGCGTTGCTCTCGGAGAGCAATTTCCGCTTCATGGCTGGCCGAAATATCGTTAAAAACAACCACCGCCCCCTTTATGGAACCATCCTCTATAATTGGGGTACTGGTGTATTCTGCTGGGAATTGAGATCCGTCCCGTCGCCAGAAAAATTCACCGATGCCGTGGTGAAGTTGACCATCCCTGATTGCGGCGTGGATCGGGCACTCGGCAAGTGGATAAGGGCTGCCATCCGGCTTGGCATAGTGGACCATGGTGTGGTGAGGCTTGCCGATCAATTCTTCCTGTGACCAGCCAAGGAAACGAGCGGCGGCCGGGTTGACAAAGGTGGTTATGCCGTCGCAGTCCAGACCGTAGATGCCCTCACCGGCAGAGTTCAAGATTTGTTCTTGTTGGCGGCGTAGTTTCTCCAGATTTTGTTCGGCTCTGGTGCGATCGGTGACATCCTGAAGCGTGCACTGGGTGTGTTTGAAGTTACCTTCTTCGTCGTTGATGATGGTGCCGGTAAGGAGGGCAAATCTTTCTCCTCCGTCCTTGCTGCGTAGGCTGAGTTCGACGTAGCAGGTTCCTGAGTCCTCTTTCTTGAGGTGACTGTAACGTTGATTGAAACTGTTGTTATGTTCAGGGCCAATGAAATCTGTGAAAAAACGTCCTTCTACCTCGCTGCGGTCATAACCAAGCATGGCCAGCCAAGCGGTATTGACATTGAGTAAACGGCCATCGGCATCCAGGGCCTGGTAACTGATGGGGGCGCGTTCATAAAAAAGGCGGAAATGTTCTTTCTGCCGCTCTAGTTTCTCGGCTGCCATTTTACGATCTCTGAAGCGGTTTTTAATAGTTTTAAAGCTGAGGTTGATGGTTAAAAGGCCGATGATCCAAAAAAAGAAGTGGGTTAGCAGCAACATCCGTAATTGGCTTTTTGAGATATTCTCTAGGGGGGCCATGGGGATTGAAATGCTCATTCCACCACGAATATCACCCACTTTAAGCCCTTGATCGGTATGGCATTTCAGGCAAGATTTTTCGGTGATTAAGGGGCGCATCATGCGGACAAATTTTTCGCCGTTAATTAAGGCGACGGTGCTCTGTTCTTTTTCTCCGGTCTGAAAGGATTTAAGGGCCTTTCTTTCCCAGAGGTCAGCCTTGTTCTCTTTGCGGATGGGGGTGAGGCTGGTGATGTGGGCGGCCACGCGATTATCTTCTTGGGCCAGTTCATAGATCTGTCTGATCATGTAGGCTGGATTGATCAGGGTTAATTTTTTGCCGGAAGGGGTTGTAATGTCTCGTTCGGGATTTGAATTTGGTTTAAGATGTGGATTTGCTGGAGTTTTTTCCGTGAGAGGGACATATACCCCGTTGTGCATGGAATTCCATTTGCGGAACAGAAAATCTTTTTCAAAATGGGCGCGGGACACATTGAGAGCGATGGCATGGATTGACTCTTGTACCTGGAGTTGGTTCCAGCGCAGCGATCCGGCGACGACCATGGTCCAGCCGATGGAGAAAAGAATGATATAGGTGGCGAGTCGGGTTGGTTTAAGGATGACCGGCGAATCGTTGGCTTTTGTTTCTTGTGTTGATTTCATTATTGTACAATACCCAAAAATAGAGCGGTGAGGCTCTAATTATTTTTATTGTTTTTGTTCAAGGCGGCGGTATTGGATCGCCTCGGCCAGGTGCTCGGCGTGGATTTGATCGTTGCCATCAAGATCGGCGATAGTGCGGCTGATCTTGAGGATGCGGTGATAAGCGCGGGCAGAAAGGCCCAGTCGTTCCACAGCCGTTTCTAGCAAAGTAAGGGATGGGGTGTCAAGTACACAATATTTATTAATTTCCTTGGCGCCCATTTGCCCGTTACAGTGGATGTGTTTATGGCGGTGGTAGCGAGATTTTTGAATATTCCGGGCCCGATTAACCCGTTCCTTGATCAAGGTTGAAGGTTCGCCGTCGCGATGTTCAGTGAGATCGCGCACCGGCACCGCCGGGACTTCGATGTGTAGATCGATGCGATCCAGCAGTGGCCCGGAAATCTTGTTTTCGTAGCGGCGGATTTGCGGCGGTGAGCAGTGACAGTCGTGTTGCGGGTCGCCGAGATAACCACATGGGCACGGGTTCATGGCGGCAACCATGATGAAGCGGGCCGGAAAGCTTAACGACGAGGCGGCGCGAGCGATGGTCACCCTGCCATCTTCTAGGGGCTGGCGCAGCACTTCTAACACATTCTTCTTGAATTCCGGCAGTTCATCAAGGAAAAGAACCCCGTTATGGGCCAGAGAAACCTCACCGGGGCGGGGGATTTGGCCACCGCCGATGAGTCCGGCGTCGGAAATGGTATGGTGGGGAGATTTAAAGGGGCGAATGGTCAGCAAACCCTTATTCTCAGGCAGTAAACCGATGATACTATAGATCTTGGTGGTTTCCAGCGACTCCTCAAAGGTGAGGTCGGGCAGAATGGTTGGCAACCGACGGGCGATCATGGTTTTACCGGAGCCGGGAGGTCCCTTCATCAGCACGTTATGGCCTCCGGCGGCAGCAATTTCAAGGGCCCGTTTGACGTGTTCTTGTCCCTTGACCTCGGCAAAATCAACGCCATGGTTGGTATTGTCGATAAAGATGCGGTTGAGGTCAACAACTGTGGGTTCGACGTTGCGTTTGCCGGCAAGAAATTCCACGGCCTGAGCCAGGGTTTCAACACAGATGGTGTCGATGCCTTTGACCACCGCTGCTTCGGCAGCATTGGCGCTTGGTACCAACAGTCCAGCCAGCCCGGCGTCACGTACAGCTAGGGCCATGGGGAGAATGCCTTGGGCTGGGCGTAGTGAACCGTCCAATGAAAGTTCGCCGATGGCTGCGTAACGGGAGAGTTTGTCGCTGATGAGGGTTTCCGAGGCCGCGAGAATGCCAAGGGCCATGGGAAGATCGTAACCGGTACCTGCTTTTTTTACATCGGCTGGAGCCAGATTGACGGTGATGCGCCGGTTGGGGAATTCATAGCCACTGTTTTTGATTGCCGCCTTGACCCGATCCTTGCTTTCCCGTACTGCTCCTTCCGGTAAGCCAACGGTCATGAAGGTGGGCAAGCCGAAGGCGATGTCGGTTTCAACCTCGATGAGCAAACCGTCAACGCCGACCACCGCGCTGCTTATAACTTTTGCGAGCATGGAATACTCCTAATGAGAAATATTCTATTTTAACCTAAAGGGTGTTAGGACGCCACCTTTCTAATGCATGGCAACGTATCTGTACCTAGACCATTGGCTAGAAATGCGGTGGACTTTAGTGAGTGGGGGATGGCTTAGGTGTTCTGCGGGAATTGCTTTGTTGAGTAGGGGAAAAAGCTCTAGTAACCGAGGAAAGACGGATGAAAAAAGGCTACCGGTAAAAAAAGACCTCTTAAGGCACGCTCTTGGGCGTGTCTTAAGAAGTCCGACCGGAAAATGTGAGCTTGTTCTTTTTACCTGAGATCAAGTTTGATGATCTCTGGCTGGGCGTATTCTCCTAAGTGAAGGCTGAGGCGTAATTCTGCGGCATCTTTTGCTTCATCCCCCGGTGTCCCTGGGAAAAATAAGAATCCGTAGGCAATTTCTCCCGGCATAATTGCCCCGTTTGGTAGCCCCTTGTCGGCCATCCCTTTTTTTACCTTGTCGTGGGTGTCTGAATAGGCTGCGGTCCCGCCCATGAGAACGCCACCAGCGGCACCCATTGCCGCGCCCTTGCCCATTGCTTCGGCGACGTCTTCGCCGGTGACGATGGCAATGGCCGCTCCGGCTACCGCTCCGGCCGCGCCGAGCAGGAAGGCCGGTTTGGCGCTGCCCTTGACCGTTTCCCCGATATCAACATGTTTTTCAGCTCGTTCCGTAGCTTGTCGTTGGTTCAGTAAGGGCCAGGCATTGTTGTCGCTGTCGATGAGAAAGGTCTGGTCGGGGTTGATGGTCGCAATTTGGCTGCCATCATTCTGGAAAGTTACTCTCACTGCCAGGAGACCAGCTTTTAAAGCGTTAAAACCCAAGTATTTTTTTGCCTCTTCGGGGTCGGTGATGGCATAGCCTGAAATTTTCAGGCCGTCGCCAACGGTTATACTGTTGTTGCTGTTGCCTGGTAGGGAGATGGGGGCAACTCGATCCCGGTAGGTGCAACCTGCCAAGGAGTAGGCTAGCAGGATTACGATTAGGGCGCGGATTAATGATGTATGCCACTGTCGTGTCGTAGACATGGTGATCCTTTTCTCGTCAAGGGGCTGTCAGTGAATGCAAAATCTATAACAAGTAGTGAATCGGCCTACAATTATAAGACTTTTCTGTTGAGAATATAATTGTAGGCCAGCCTCACAAGCTAGGGGGCAGTTTATTCGCCGGAGATGACCACAAACCGTTTATGATCGCCGCGTTTGATCCAGAGGAGGATGGAATCCCCTTTTTTACTCTTTTTTAGGGCAGACGAATAATCCTTAATTTCTTTAATTTGATTCCGGTTGATCTCAAGAATCAGGTCGCCACGATGGATGCCTGTTTCGGCGGCAGGGCTACCTGGCTCGACATCGGCGACGATAACGCCCTTTTCGTCTTCAAGGTCAAGGGACTTGGCCAGTTCGGGAGTGAGTTCCTGCGCGGTGAGGCCAAGTTCGCGACCGGCGTCGGTGCCGGATTGATTTGCCGCCACCGCCTCTTCCTGGAGTTTAGCGATCTTGATGGTAAGGTTTTTCTTCTTTCCTTGCCGGACAACAGTGACTTTAGCCTCAGTGCCAACAGGGGTCTGGGCGACCATTGATGGCAGCATGCTCATCTGGGTTATCTCATGGTCTTGAAAGGCAATGATGACATCTCCGTCCTTGATGCCGCCCTTGTCAGCCGGGCTATCCGGCGCAACTTCACCAACTAGGGCGCCAATGGGGTGCTCCAGGTTGAACTGTTTTGCCAGTTCCGGGGTAACCTGTTGGATCATTACTCCCAGCCAGCCGCGAACCACTGTGCCATGTTCCTTTAATTGGTTGATGACGTTCTTAGCCATTTTGACCGGGATGGCGAAGCCGATGCCAATGTTGCCGCCGCCCCGACTGTAAATAGCGGTGTTGATTCCCACCATCCTGCCTTTCAGGTCGAAGAGAGGGCCACCGGAATTGCCGGGGTTGATGGAGGCATCGGTTTGGATAAAGTTTTCATAGGGAGTGGTGCCCAGGGTGCGGCCCTTGGCGCTGACAATGCCAGCGGTGACCGTTTGTTCCAGGCCGAAGGGGTTACCAATGGCTAGTACCCAGTCACCTACCCGTAATTTTTCAGAATCTCCGAATTTTGCCACTGGTAAATCGTTTTTAGGCTCAATTTTGATCAAAGCCAGATCTGTTTTGGGGTCACGACCAATGAGTTTGGCGTCGTATTCCTCGAGATTGGTGAGGCGTATCTTGATCTCGTCGGCATTCTCCACCACATGATTGTTGGTAACAATAAAACCATCCTTGGAGATAATAACTCCAGAACCGAGGCTGGTTCGTTTCATCTTCCGTTGCGGTTGGGTTTGGCCGTGAGGAGCGTTCCCCTCAGGAATCCCGAAGAAGCGGCGGAACTGTTCCGGTATTTCCTTGCCGTTGCCGAATTGATTGCCATGTGGGGACCGAGCTTTTACGGTTTGGGTTGTGTAGATGTTGACCACGGTGGGGCCGAGATTTTCGGCCAGGTCGGCAAAGCTTGGTGGGGTACTTGCCCAGGCAAAGCCGGAAAAAAGGAAGATCGAGAGGATTGCCATGGAAAACAGTGCGACCGGAGCGGGAAATCGGCGATATTGGTGCTGAGAAATCATGATGTCTCCTTGCGGTATTTTATCCGGAGTAAGTTTCTTTTGTTGAAGCACCTTGTGAGGGTGCTTCCTGACTGAGAGAAGTCGCAAAGGCGAAACCCCATATTGCCGGAGTAAGGTTATGAATGTCAAGGGAGCTTTGTGCGAAGCGACCATTGCTGATGAAATTCTGTTCTTCACTCTGGTTTGTTAAGTTGGACAGTGGTGGTTGGGAAAAAGTTCCTGGAAAGAATTGACGGCGAACTCTTTTGGCTTGATCACTGTGTTTCGATGTTAAGGCTGACCGATCGTAATTGTCCTGCTTGCGCGCGTAAAGAAGTTTTCGGGGTCATGGTTAAGCGGTGTGGAGCCAACGTGTGCCGCAGGTGGGGGATCTCCCGTTCGTTGAGATAGATTAGGAGGGTGCCGTTCCTGACCGGATGAACGCGCCAGTGTTTTTGCGAAACAAGTCGTTGGTAAAGGAGGTTGCGTGTTTCCGCCGAAGGGGCATGCACGGTTATGGCGATGTCGGGAGTGAAGGTCGGCAATGGGGCAAGGCGGTATGGATTTGCTTGGACATTATTTGACCAAGTTGCCGAGGTGTGGCTAATGGCTGGGATGGTTTTTAGCTGCCTGGAGAGAAGCCGGGTGGGTTGATTCGTCGCAGACTGGCTATGGGTGAAGGAACCTGTGTCAGCCATGTGGCCAAGGGGGGGCGGGTTGGCGTTGTCGTTGGCAATTAAGAAGAAGAGGGCCAGGCCGACGACCGTCAGGGATGATAAGGTGCGTAACGGCGAGCCGAAGAGATCTCGTAGCCAGGTGGTGATGGGAAACTCACGATCAAGTTTGGCATTGATGCCGATGAGGAAATCGGCGGGGGGAGCAACGGGTTGAACTTCTTGCAGCCAGGCAAGGCTTTTCTTGAAATATCCCCATTCCTGTGCGCATTGGCGGCAGGTTGCCAGGTGCTCTTCAATGCGGACTACATCAACGGCGGCAAGTTCATCGTCTGCCAGGTCAGAAAACATGTCTTGAGCGGAGGTGCAATTCATAGGTTCACTCATGGCGTGCTAAGAAGATGTTTTATTTTATTTTTCAAGGTATGCCGCGCTCGGTTCAATTTTGATTTAACTGTCCCCAGCGGCAGCTCCAGGGTCGCGCTGATTTCTTCGTAGGATAAATCCTGCAAATCTCGCAGGATGATAATTTCTTTTTCCGCTTCCGGCAGAGCGGCGATGGCGGTTCGTACCAAACTAATCCGTTCATCTCGTTCCAGATTACCTTCCGGGGTGTCTGTGGAGAGAAGGGCCGGAACAACAATATCATCTGTTGAGGTTGAGGTGAAATATCCGCGTCGTTGTAGTTTTCGGTAACGGTTGCGACAGTGGTTGATCGTTAACTGATTCAGCCAGGCGGAAAATTTTGTGGCCTCCCTGAGGCTTGGCAGCGATCTGTAAGCAGTGACGAATATATCCTGAGCAAGATCCTTTGCCTCTTCAGGGGTTTTGACATAGTTGAGGGCTAGATTGTAAATTCTTGTCTGATACAGTAAAACCAGACGATTAAAGGCCTGTTTGTCTCCAGCCTGACAAGCCAGAACCAGTTCGGTGGTTTTGGCAAAGGTATCACCGTTTTGTTGCATGTGCCCTGGTGAGTTGTTCAAGAGAACGACTATGACCATTAGACACGCAGTTAGAGTGAAAAGTTCCATAGGACATTTTTTTTTGACTATCTGTTAACGAAAATCACCTTTATGGAGATGATATCCAGTTGGCGCTTATGCCGATTTTAGGTCGATGTTGAGAATAATTTTAGGAGTTAAACACAAAAGCGGGCCAGAGAACAACAGGAAAGCCGCAGGATGGATGGGATGGAAAAAATAGTTGAGGAATTAAAGAGTATTTTTACCTTTAAGGAAACCACTGAGGTTGGGGATATCGTGGTGGTGGTTGCTGAGGAGCCGCAAATGATTCTGTACGCCCTGGTTATGGGGATTGAAAGGGATCGAAGCAAGAAGGACGAGTGGTGGCATCTCTCGCTACAGTTCTTGACCCTGCCGCCACAACAGACTGTATGGACTTTGCGTACCACCCAGTTTTCAGGGCAGGAGATTTTCACCATGGCTGGGAAAAAGAAATTTATGCAGGCGGTTAAGTTTAGTTTGGATAATGATGATCAAGGTGGGGCTGGATCTGCGGGGGGAGTTAAAAAGCCGGGGTTGCGGCTGGTGAAGTAAACAGGGCAATGGGGTTAGGGGCTGGTGTGCTCTGAGGGTTGCTGGCGATAATTCTGGATTTTTTTGATTGTTTCCTGGTAGCAGGCGGGGCAGTAACCGTGTGAGAGTATGTTGGCATCTCTGGAATCAGTCTTTGTCCAGCCGTTATCGGTTTTTGTTTTTAAGCATTTGCAGCAGATGGTGGTCATTTTTTTATCCTTGGTTTGTATTGCTCTGTTGCTATACGTATCGACAATTAATCTTAAAACTTAAGGAAATATTCTGTGATGGAACGATTTACCGGGGCGGTGGTGGTTTTTAAGGTTGTTGTAAACATGGGCCTTGGCCTTGGTTGGGGACGATAAGATTATGTCTCGGACGCGAAGTGAGCGGGATATTATCAGTGGGATTAGGGCGCAGTTGCCGGGAGATGGCGGTAGAGTACTGAAAGGGATTGGCGATGATTGTGCTGTCCTCCGGCAGGACGGTGAGCTGCTACAGGTTCTCACCGTTGATACCTTGATGGAGGGGGTGCATTTCGACCTTGGCTGGCATCCTGCCCAGTTGTTGGGCAGGAAGGCGGCGGCAGTCAACTTAAGCGATATTGCGGCCATGGGCGCGACACCCAGTTTCGCTCTTCTGTCGCTGGGGGTTCCGGCCTCTCTTCCTCCCGCGTTGCTGGATGGATTTATGGCCGGGTTTCTGGCCGCCCTTGCTGAGGCCCAGGTTGTTCTGGTTGGCGGTGATACCGTGCAGAGCGGGGGGCAGCTGATGCTGTCGATAACCGTTGGCGGCGAGGTTGCCAAGGATCAGGTTTGTTATCGTGCCGGGGCTCAAGATGGTGATTTGATCTGGGTTAGTGGCTCTTTGGGCGAGGCGGCGGCAGGGCTTGCTTTGTGTAAGGATGGCAAGGATGTTGATGATCCCGCTTGGCAGCAATTGCTCAAGGCCCATCTTGATCCGGAAGCGGAACTGCTGTTGGGGCCGATACTTGCGGCCAGCGGCTATGTGCATGCGATGATGGATCTTTCCGACGGTCTTGCCACTGATCTTGCTCATCTCTGCGCCGCTAGCGGGGTGGGAGCGGAGGTGGTGGCCGAACAGTTGCCATTGTCTTCACTGTTGCGGGCGGCAGCGGTTCGCTATCAATGTGCTGCCTTGGATTGGGCGTTGCGGGGCGGTGAGGATTACCGCCTGCTTTTTACCGCCCCAGAGGAGGCCACGTTGGCCTTAGAAGCGTTGGTAAACAAGGAACTTGGTCGTGATATCTATTGCGTGGGGCGGATTGTCGAAGGTGATGGCGTTACCCTTTGTGACGGCAGCCAGCGGCTGGATATCAGCTATCAAGGATATGACCATTTCGCCCCTGACCTTGTCGCTCATCAAGGGTAGCCGCTAATGTTTCGACTTGATTCTCCATTCTCTCCCGCCGGTGATCAGCCCCACGCCATCGACACTCTAAGTCGCGGTGTTGCCGAGGGGGTCAGGGATCAGGTACTGTTGGGGGTAACCGGTTCCGGTAAAACCTTCACTGTTGCGCAGGTGGTGGCGCGAGCTTCCCGCCCCACATTGGTGATCGCTCCCAACAAGACCTTGGCTGCTCAGTTGTATGGTGAGTTTAAGGATCTTTTTCCTGATAACGCAGTGGAATACTTCGTCAGTTATTACGATTATTATCAGCCGGAAGCATATATCCCCCAGAGTGACACCTATATCGAAAAAGATTCGGCCATTAACGATGCCATCGACAAGATGCGTCATTCCGCCACCCGCTCGCTGCTCACCCGTCGGGATGTGATCATTGTTGCCAGTGTTTCCTGTATCTACGGCCTGGGCTCGCCGGACGAATACAAAAACATGCATCTCCTCCTCAAGGTGGGGGAAGAGTTTCCTCTGGAGGAGATGACCCGCCGTTTGGTTTATATGCTTTACGAACGGAACGATGTTTCTTTTCATCGCGGCGTTTTCAGAGTGCGGGGCGATGTCTTGGAGATTTTTCCAGCCTATGAAGAGGAACATGCGGTGCGGGTGGAATTGTTTGGTGATACCATCGATGCCATCCGGATTGTCGATCCCTTGCGCGGGGTGGTGCTTGAGGAGATGGATGAAATAACCGTTTTCCCTGGTAGCCATTTTGTCACCTCTAAGGAACGGCTGCAAATCGCCTCGGCCACCATCAAGGAAGAATTAAAGGAGCGGCTGACGGAATTTCAGGCTGGCAACAGGTTGCTCGAAGTGCAGCGGTTGGAGCAGCGGGTGGAGTTTGATTTGGAGATGCTGGCTGAGCTCGGCTACTGTCACGGGATAGAAAACTATAGTCGTCATCTTACCGGTCGTAAGGTGGGTGAGCCGCCGCCGACCTTGTTGGATTATTTCCCGGATGATTTTTTGCTGGTCATCGATGAGAGCCATGTTACCGTGCCGCAGATTGGCGGCATGTATAAAGGAGATCGCTCCCGCAAGAAGACTTTGGTGGAATTCGGTTTTCGCTTGCCGTCGGCTCTGGATAATCGGCCCCTCCGTTTTGAGGAATTTGAGGCGCGAATTGGCCAGACTATCTTTGTCTCTGCCACTCCCGGTAATTTTGAGCTTGAGCGGGCGCAGGGACGAATCGTCGACCAGATTATTCGCCCCACCGGTTTAATGGATCCAGAGATCGAGGTCCGTCCGGCCACCAATCAGGTGGATGATCTGCTGGAAGAGGTTCGGCTGCGCACGGAACGGCGTGAGGCGGTGTTGATCACCACCCTGACCAAGCGGATGGCCGAAGATCTAACCGAGTATTATGGGAAATTGCAGGTGGCGGTGCGTTATCTGCACTCGGACATCAAAACCCTGCAACGGATGGAGTTAATCCGCGATCTTAGGCGCGGTGAATATAATGTTTTGGTGGGGATCAATCTCCTTCGGGAAGGGCTGGATATCCCGGAGGTGTCCTTGGTGGCGATTCTTGATGCTGACAAGGAGGGTTTTTTGCGTAGTGAGCGGTCATTGATCCAAACTTGCGGTCGCGCAGCCCGGAATGTGGGCGGAAAGGTGATCCTCTACGGTGACCGGGTCACTGATGCCATGGGTAAGACCATTGAGGAGACTGAACGGCGGCGCAAGATTCAGGCTGCCTATAATGATGAGCATGGGATCAGGCCGGAAACCATCAAGTCGCGGATCAAGGATCTCATGGAGACCGTCTACGAGCAGGATTATGTCACCGTTGAGGCCGAGGCCGCCGAGGATGAGTTGGTCTATGAAAATCTGGCTGACTTGCGAAATGATATTAAGCGGTTTGACAAGGAGATGCAGGCGGCGGCCAAGGAGCTGGAGTTTGAGGAGGCGGCCCGGTTGCGGGATCGGATCAAGGAATTACGGGAGCGGGAACTGGCATGGCTGTGAAGAAAGGTTTTGGGTATCAGTTGTCGTTGCGTATCGTCCCTTTACTGTTTGAGCTTCTTAGTAGGGTACTTTTCGGCACCTGTCGGGTGACGACCCATGGCCGCGAGTATCAGCAACAATGTGATCAGGCCGGGAAAGGATTTATTGCTGCCTTCTGGCATTACTCGGTATTCTGCATCATCGAGATGCAACGTCGTGGCGGGAGGAAATGGGTGGCCATGGTCAGCGGCAGTGCTGATGCCGAATACGTGGCCCGGTTGCTTGCTCGTCGTGGCTGCGCCATTGTCAGGGGGTCGCGGGGGAAGGGCGGGGTGAAGGCCATGCGGGGAATGATGGACTGGATGCAGAAGGATCGCGTTGCCGCCATTGTTGCTGATGGTTCGCAAGGGCCAGCCTTGGTGGCCCAGGCCGGGGCGGTATTGCTGGCCAGTCGCACCGGGGCGCCAATCCTGCCGGTGGTGGCGGCGGCGGATCGTTATTTTTTCTTCCGCAGCTGGGATCGAACCATGCTGCCCAAACCCTTCGCCAAGTTAGCCATCTGCCATGGCGAACCGCTGTTTGTGCCGTCTGGTCTCAAAGCCAAGGAGCTGGAGCCTTACCGGCTGCAGCTGGAGGAACGATTGAATGGCCTTTATGTGCAAGCGTGGCAACGCTTCGGTGGTGAAGGGCATTGATCGGTTGACCAGGTTCTGGCCAAAGGGCAATAAAAAATTTGATTACCAGCGAGTTTCAGCCAACTTTAGGAATAATCTCATTTAATGTTCATTTTCTTTGTTTGCCCAAAGAAAACGAACCAGCAGCGAAGCGGCGAAAGAAACGGCACCCTGTGTCACTCGCCATGTGGTCAAGCCACACTG
>JAQYVW010000008.1 GCA_030145325.1 Desulfurivibrionaceae bacterium | reverse complement strand
CTCAACGTCTGTTTTGCTCAGCCGGAGGGAGCTGTGGTTGTGGACCCATTGCTGGTTAAGGGTGGGGGGGAGGAGGTCGCGGCGCTGGTGGTTGACGATAATCCTGTTAGTCGGGATATCTTGGCTGAGGCATTGCAAGCCATGGGCTTGAAGGTGGATGTGGCTTCCACTGGTCGTGAAGTATTAGAACGATTTGCCGGTGAGGAGGATTTTCGACAAAGAATTCTGATTGTTGATGAAGTGATGCCGGAAATGAGTGGGGAGGAGTTACTTGCTCGGCTAGCATCTTTACCGGATAGTTTACCTGAGCGAATAATTTTATTGACAAATAATGGTTCTTGTAAAAGTATAGACTTAGGTTGTAATCATAATTGTTCTTGCATAACTAAACCTATCATCCTGGCTGAATTGTCGGAAATGATCCAGTCTCTTTTGCAAGGGACTAATTGGGGTGATCATAAGATGGAAGAACCTTGTGTGGTGGTGGAAAATCATTTCACAATGGTGCCGCTGACATTTTTATTGGTTGAGGATAATGACGCTAACCGGGAGGTAGCGAAGGCCGTTCTCGAGAATGGCGGTCATCTTGTCCATACTGCTGCCAACGGGGTTGAAGCCTTAACGTATCTTTGTCGCCATCGGGTTGATATTGTCTTGATGGATGTGCAGATGCCGGAGATGGATGGATTGACCGCCACCAGCCTGATCAGGCGTTGTGAAGCGGGATTGTTGCCGGATAGCGGTGGCGCTCACTTGCAGATCCTTTCTTCTTTGCGTGAGGTGATCACGGGTTCCTATACCCCCATCGTGGCCATGACTGCTCATGCCATGGCCGGAGATCGCAACCTTTGCCTGGATGCCGGGATGGATGATTATGTCACCAAGCCGTTCAGGGTTGAAGATGTTTTTCGCGCCATTGAGCGAGTGATGAACAAGGAGAAGAAAATAGTGAAAGAGGCGGCTATCCCACAGCAAAAAATATTGTCCTGCCCTCCTGTTGCGGTGGTGGATATTGACTCTGTACGCGCTCATTTTGCGAAAAATTATTCTTTGCCCAAGGAGAAAGTTGAGCATCTTTTGCTTTCTTTCTCGCAGAGTGTTGGCTCCTATATCACCAACATTAGCGAGGCTGACAAGGTTGGCGACATGGAAGAATATGCTCGTGCTTTACACAGTTTAAAGGGTGTGTTGTTGACCATGGGACTTAATGATCTGGCTGATGTTATCAAGACGGCCGAGGGCGCAATGAAGGATCAAGGTCAGGCGGTTACGACCCAGCCCTTGGTCGCCCAATTGCAAAGTTCCCTTGGCCCGTTGTTGTAAGTTTGCTGGCTCCGTAATAATTTTTATCTGTCGTTTTTATCCTGCTTATCCTCAGTCTACCTATACTTGTTTGGATGTTAAGTGCTCCCCAGGTGTTTGTCGAAACATCTCGCCTTGTTTCTCTTCCTATTGAGACCCTCTTTGTTGTTATCTTAATTTCTGTTACGTTTTTTCTTGCCTTACCTCTTTATTGCCTGGTTCAGTTGTTTCAGGTAAGGTTTTCAGCCTCTGGATTTGCGAAGATGAGGTAATGCGGTTAACAGGATGAAGAAAATGAGCTTGCTGAGATGGTAGATACGGTCTGGATTCGGAGATGTAGCGATTGGCGACGTGACCTTTATTCTTTGTTGGAGGCAACCCTTCTGCCTGAGGAGTTGCCAGGGCAGGGACGGATTCTCATTAAACCTAATTTAGTGGAACCTTTGCCGCCGCCGATCACTACTCCGGTGGAGCTTATTGCGGCCTTGGTCGAGTATCTCCAAGAAAAGGTGCCGGGGGCCGAGATTATTATTGGCGAAGGTTGTGGTTCAAAAGACTATGACACCAACCGTTCCTTTGCTGAGTTGGGATACCTTGATTTGTCACGCCGTTATGGGGTTGAACTTCTTGATCTTAATCAGGCTGAATTGATTTCCATCAGTAATCCCGACTGTCGCCGCTGGCCACAGATGTATCTGCCAGCCATTGTTTTTGAAAGTTTCCTCATTTCGGTGCCGGTTTTGAAGGCGCATACCTTGGCCGGGGTAACCTTGACCATGAAGAATATGATGGGTCTTGCTCCTCCCGCCCATTATCAGCAGGGCGGACATTGGAAGAAGGCGGCCATTCATGAGCGGATTCAGGAAGCGATCTTTGATCTCAATCGTTATCGTGCCCCAGATTTTACCTTGCTTGACGCCACTGTCGGCATGCGCGAGGCGCATCTGTGGGGGGCAACTTGCGAGCCGCCACCGAACATGTTGGTGGCAGGCTTTGATCCGGTGGCCGTGGATGCCTTTGGTACCGGTCTTCTTGACCGGGATTGGCGTCAAGTAGGGCATATTCAGATGGCCAATGGTGTTTTGGGTTCCGCTGCCGGCTCTGTTCTTGAGGTGGGGTAATGGCTGGCGGGGATAAGGACGAAGCGCTTTCCTATGTGCAGAAGGTGGCGGCCACCTATGATCCAAAGTTACGGGTTGCGACGGCGGTGGCAAGTGGGCAAGTTGTGGCCGGATCGGGTGGGGTATTGATCTGTGTGCCGCATCCTGATGATGAATCTCTGTGCGGTTCGTTATCCCTTCGGCTGGGCCAGGAGGATGGCTGCCCGGTGACAGCGGTGGCTATCACCCTGGGCAGTGAGCCATCTCGAAAAGAATCACGATTAGAGGAGTTTGCTGCGGCGTGTACTGTTCTTGGTTGGGAGTGGCAACTTGCTCGCCTCCCCCTTGCCTTTGATAGGGTTACCATCGAAAATCGAGATCAAGATCCTCTCGCATGGCAAAAATGGGTTGTGGCCCTTGTTGATATCCTGGTGGCGAGGAAGCCCGAGTTGGTGCTGGTTCCCCATGGCGATGATATGCATCCCACCCATATCGGTACCCATCATCTCTGTTTGGAGGCTCTGTTGCTCTATTCACAGAGTTATGGTGAGGAGATAATGGTTGTGGAAACAGAGTTTTGGCGACCGCTAAGGGCGGCCAATTTGTTAGTGGGGGTGAGTGAAGAAGATCTGGCTTTGTTGGTCACGGCGGTTGGCCAGCACCGGGGTGAAATATGCCGCCACCCTTACCATGCCCAGTTGCCGTTTCGGATGATGGATACGGTGCGCCGGGGCAGCGAGTTGCTGGCTGGATTTGGCAGTGCCGAAAGGTCGTTTCAATTTGGTGAATTGTATCGTCTTAGCCGGATGCAGGGAGGGTGTCATTATCCTGGAGAGATGGGCATGGTGATTGCTCCAGAACAACGACTCAGTCTTGCTGTTCTCCGGCGGGCCTCTCTTTGATCTGTTAGCTGTTATGATTCAGATTGATCGGTTTTTTTGAGAGTCCCAGTTCCTGAAAGACCTCGGTGGCGATTTCCTCAATGGATTTGCTGGCGGTTCTGATTATCGGGATGTGGTGTTTCATGTAGATTTGTTCCGCTTGCTGAATCTCTTCAATGCAGGTGGTCATCTTGGCGTACTTGCTGTCTGGATACCTTTTTTCCCGCACACTGTGGAGTAGTTCCGCGCTGGTGGTAAGCCCTATGACGCGACGGCTGTTCCGGCGGATGCCGTCCGGCAGTCGATACTGGTTCAGGTATTCGACGGTGAGGGGGAAATTGGCGGATTTAAGGCCGTGCTGGGTGGCGAGATAGACGCTCACCGGGGTCTTGCCGGCCCTGGAGACCCCCAGCAGAATAACGTCAGCTTCGTCCAGTTCCTCAATCTTGGTGCCGTCGTCATGCTCAAGGCAGAAGTTGATCGCCGCCGCCCGTTTAGCCATCCCGACGTCGTCAGTGCGCCGTGAATATCCGGGTACCCGTAGCGGTTTTGCCTCCAGGCAATTTGCCAATCGTTTAAGATAAAAATCATAGGCGTCAAAAAATTCTACTTCCGGAGTGTCAAAAACCTTGAGAACCTCCTCGGTCATGATGGTACTGAAAATGATCGGCCTTCTTGCCGCCGAATTTTTGAGGATATAGGCCAGTACCTTTTCTGCTTCGGGGGGGGTTCGGATAAAGGCGAAGGTCTCTTCGTGAAAGTTCGTTTCCGGGAACTGGCAGAGAAGTGACTGGCCGAGATTGGTGGCCAGAATGCCGGTGCTGTCGGAGAGGTAATATACATCTTTGGATTTCCACATGCGGTTAGTCCCTTTGGCTTATGGCGCTGATGGTGTGGTGCGAACTCTGTTCAGCGTTTATGCCTTCGTCTTTCCTTGTCACTCTGGTACAGACTGGCAAATTTTTTGATGCGAGCCTTGACCTGTTTGGGGAGGTTGATTTCGTATCTGTTCAGATATTCTGCCGCCATGCGGTGGGTGTTGAAGATGGGGCAATTAAGAGCAATGTTCATAATGCATTTGTCGAGATATTCCGCCCGCTGTCCCGGGTCGTAGAAAGAATCGATGATCTGTGGGAACAGTTGATAGAAGGAGGCGGCATCCTCAGCGTAGAGTAGGTCAGATGGTGATTCACTCAGTGCTTCTATATCAACCGGTCCTTCATAACCGAATTTCCAACCGGTTTTACCCTCGTGGTAGCCTTCCCCCCACCAGCCGTCGATAATGCTGATGTTGGGAATGCCGTTCAGGGCTGCTTTCATGCCGCTGGTGCCGCTGGCCTCCAAGGGGCGTTTGGGGCTGTTAAGCCAGGCGTGGACGCCGGCCACCATCATTTTGGCAATCTTCATATCATAACCGGGGATAAAAATGACTTTTGCTAACCCCTTGGTTCTGAGATAGAGGTCCTTCTGATAATCAAGAATTGACTTGATAAGGTTTCGGCCCGGTACATCCTCAGGGTGTGCCTTACCGGCAAAGATGAAATTTACCGGCTTGTTGGCCTGGTTGATTATTTCGGCCAGGGTATCAAGGTTATCAAAAATCAAATCAGCACGTTTATAGGTTGAAAAGCGGCGCGCAAAGCCGATGGTCAGAGCGGTGGGATCAAGAAAACGTTCTTTTTCGTCAAGGTAAGAGAGATAGTTCGGGGGGTCGATCCAGGTCTCTTGCATCTGGTTGCGGTGGAGCACCAGCATCTCGTCGACATAGGAACTCAAATGGCGGGAGTCCTCCAGCCAGGCCTGTTCCAAGTAGGAGCGAAACTTGTTGTTGCTTCTGAGCTGTTCCGCATTGGCAAAAACGCTGGGGTCAATACGCCAGTTTTGTAATTCAGGGAAGGAATCATATAGCTTTGCCTTGGCGTCACTTATCCAGGTTAGGTGATGGACACCGTTGGTTATAGCGGTGATTTTGTCCACATATTCCGGGAATTGCTTGCGCGTGACTTCCTTATGTAGGCGACTGACGCTGTTGGTGGCGCGGTTGACCCGCATTGCCAAGGCGGTGAAATTGTAAAGATGGTGGTCCTCTTTATCCTCAGCAATCAGGTTTAGTACTCGTTGGCTGAAGGGGGGAGTGATCTCCGCATAGATATCCTTGTTGAAACGATCATGACCAGCCTTAACCGGGGTGTGGATGGTGTAGACGATTTTTTGCGAGACCTTATCGGCAGCCCTTAAGATATCGTCGTTGCTGGCGTTTTGCTCAAATTCATCGCCAAGGGTTGCGCGTAACTGTTCGGCAATCAGGTGTAGAACTATGACTACCCCGTGCTGTTCGTTGAGGTGGATGGTTTTTGAAGTGATGCCCAGAGCTTGCATGGCCGGGCCTATTCCTGCCCCCAGGAGGCGGCGCTGGATGGCCTTGGTTTTTTCCGAACTGCTGTCATAGAGATGTAAAGCGGTCTCTCTGATCCATTGTGGTGAGGATGAGATGCTGAAATCCAGCAGGAGGTGCGGGACAAAAAAATCCAGGCAGTGATTTACTTCCATTTTGAGCCATACTTGCGCACGAGCCATGATATTATTGTTATGACCGTCTGAAAAGGGAACCTCTATTTCCAAAGGTAAATCAGGGGAGGCTGGGTCTTTTAATAGATACAGGGATGGTGTCTCTTCTGGGCTCCATTGGGAGGTGCAGACGATTTGACCTAGGTTTGAATCAACGATCTGCGAAAAGTAGCCCTTGCGGTAGAGAAGGGTGATGGCCAGGACCGGAATTCTGCTATCGGCAAGACTTTTCAGGGTGTCACCGGCAAGAACTCCCAAGCCGCCGCTGTAGTTAGGGATCTTCTCGGGGCCATTGAGAAATCTTTTGATAAAATCATCTAACTGAGGATCGGTGCTGTCAGTTACCTCAAGTTCTTGCAGGCGGCGTTTTATAGGATGAAAAACATCGCGTTCAGCACCTATTTCCATGGATACATAGGTGACAGAATCACCTTCTGGGGTTGTCAAGTTTGCCCACACCTGATCAAGCACATCCTGAGAAACTCCGAAGAATGTCCCATATTGATTTGAAGCAAGCATCTCATGTATGGCTAAGTCGTTGTCAATGGATGATGTCCTGTTTCTTTTCATATTTGTATTATCTGTCTTTTAGGGTATGTTGAATAAATTAGTCAGGGAACAAAAACACTTAGGAAGTGTTCTTTCCGTATGAAAGTTGGAAATTATTATCAAAATAATCTATGTTGTCACGAGTGAATTTGCAACCTCAATTATTGTGATGGTCATGATGATGTGTTACTCATTGGTGACCGGCATTTGTTGCGAGTAGCATAATTTATTAAAAAAAAATTGAATTTCCCAATCGTTTCTCTATAATGGATTTTATTAGATAATATTGTCAAATCGTTTGACGATTATTCCGTCGATTTATTCAGCGAGATTTTGGGACAAGGAGAGAGTAATTATGAAGTATGAGATGATTCGAGTTTTAACCGTGGGAGCCGTTGTTGTCTCACTGTCTTTTTTCGCTACTGGTTGTGCACAAAAAACTGTTCGTACTGATGGTCAGTCTGCTGGTCAAACCAGTGGGCAAGCTAATGGTCAAGCCATGGCAAACCAACAAGATGGTGGCGAAGCCATGGGAGCCGAAGAATCACTTTCTTCGGCAACTTCTTCGTCTCGTGCCACCGAGACTAATACCTACTCTGAAGGTAGAACTTCTGGCGAGTTGCTCCCGGTTTATTTTGACTTTGATCAATCTGGTATTCGTAACGATCAAAGGGGACGCATTGACGGCAATGCGTATTATCTTAAGAATAATTCTCGATCTGTCATCCGTATTGAAGGCAATTGTGACGAGCGCGGTACCAATGAGTATAATATGGCTCTTGGGGAAAGAAGGGCTCGGGCTGCCATGAAATATCTGCTCAATATGGGTATCTCAGAGGATCGGCTCAAGACCGTGAGCTTTGGTGAGGAAAAACCTTTGGTTTATGGACATGATGAATTGTCTTGGGCGCAAAATCGTCGGGATGACTTTTTCCTCATCAAGTAATTCATAGAAATCAGTGAGTTGTATTTTTACAACAAATCGCCGGGAAGGGATGTTTATACATTCTTTCCCGGCGATTTGTTGTAGTCCTTTTTATAATTATAGCTGAGATTTTTTAGATAATATCTAACCAAGAGGAATGAAGATGAAAATCATGACCAGAGGGATTATTACTGCTGCCCTTGTTTTTGCTTTGACTTTGTCGGCTGGTACCACTGTCTTGGCTGCAAAACCATTAAAAATAGGTGTTATTGATTTGCAGTATATTGTTGCAAATTCAAAGATCGCAAATTCCGTGCAGTCGCAATTGCAGGACAAGGGTGCTGAATTACAGAAAACAGTTCAGAAAGAGCGTGATAAATATGATTTCCTTAAAAATGAGATAGATAAAAAGAAAACAGTTTGGTCTCAGGACATCCTGCAGGGGAAGCTTAGGGAGCTGCAAAAGATTGAAGAGTACGGAAAAATTGTCTCCAGTGATGCAACCTTTGAGATGCAGGCTTTGAAAAAGAAATTGATGGGGCCAATTTTGGATGAGTTGGGGGCTATCATCAAGGATTTTGGTAAGAAAGAGGGTTTCACGGTTATAATGGATAATACCGGCCAGGGTGCCCGTTCCGGTATTTTGTATGTCGATGAGACCCTTGATGTCAGTAAAACTATTTTGAAGCAACTGGATGTGCAAATGGCCAAAAAGAAATAAGAATATAATTGTTCGCAGATAAAAAAAGGCTTCAGGCGTTTACGCCTGAAGCCTTTTTTTTTAATCTTTTTTGGTACTACCCTGAGAACCCATCAAAGGAGTGATTGGATTGGCGGTTAGCGGAGCAGTTTCGGGTTGCCCGCAACTTTGCGTACCAGTTCCCGGTAATCTTCAGCTCCTGGCGAGCCAGGAGCAAATTCAAAAATAGTTTGTCCGTAAGCCGGAGCTTCAGAGAGCCGGACATTATATCGGACTGGAGAGCAAAGTAAGGGTCCGTACAGTTCTTTTATTTTTTCCATAATGCCTATGGATTGCTTAACTCGTTTATCCATAAATGTCGGCAAGATGTAACGTAATGCGACATCTTTGCGATGTTTTTGGATGGTGGCAATACTTTTTAAGAATTCGAGAAGTCCTTGCAGGGTCATTACCTCTAAGGAGACCGGTGTTAACACTTCATTGACATAGAAGAGAACGTTAACAGTCAAAGGGTCCCAGCCTGGTGAAGTGTCCACGATGACATAGTCATATTGGTCTTCAATGGGTTTTAGGGCGTCAGAGAGGGTCATCTCGCCACCGAAGTCCTTGCGATCAATTAATCTCTTGATGCCGGCAAGGGATTTCCCGCCGGACAACAACCATAGTCGCTCGCGGGCTTTGACCACGGCTTCATTGGCAGTTAATTCCTCAGTTACCAGTTCAGTAAGCCCAGCCTTAGGTTTGATGCCAAGCATGAAGCTGTCTTGCCCTTGGGTATCGGTGTCAACCAGTAAGACTTTGAAGCCAGCGAAGGCAAGTCCGGCGGCAAGGTTAACAGCGGTGGTGGTTTTGCCCACTCCACCCTTGCTAATGGAGATACCGATTCGTCGTGGCCCTTTTTGTTCTGGGGGGGGGGGCGCAGTAAGGTCGGGAGCCTCAGTGTCTTGGCGACCAGGCAAGAGGAATTGGTTGCCGCAATATTTACAGCGCGCCTTTTTTATATTCGGCGGGATCAGTTTTTCATCAATATTGTGCTGCTTCTTGCAATGAGGGCATGTGAGAACCATCAGGCAGTCTCCGCTCGGTTTATGAGATCAGGGTTTGAACATTCTTGTTGTTGTGGCATTGCCGGGATGATATTGGGTTGTGGCAAGATGCCCACTTTATTCGCTCTTATGATCTTTCTTGAGCTGCTTGAAAAGGACACTATCTTTTCCTTTGGCCGCCAGTTCTTGTAAGATCATTTTTAAAGCCGTGTCAACGATGCCGGATTTGGAAATCTGTGAACGAACCTCTTCTGGCAGCATATCTTTAAGGGTATCGCGGGCGTCACCTAAGTCTTCAAAAACCCCCTCAGAGAGATAGTGAGTGGATTTTCTTTTTATGCCATGTTGCTGTCGGCTGGCTTTTTTGCTGGGTTTCTTTTTTTTAGCAGGTTGGGGTTTGGAGTTGTGCCTGATTAGCTGGGTAAGTTCATCAAGGCCCGGCAAGTGGTGATCATGGTCTCCGGTCAGGATATCTGCAAGGATATCTTTGCCTGCTTTCTTATTTGCCATGTTCATTTTTATCCTAAAAGTAGCCGGGAAATGACTTCTTAACGGCCGTTTATTCTTTAAACATACTGCTACGGTGTTTTTTTATATAATTGGTAATAGTTTTTCCGCACTGTTTGCTCATGTCGATAAATTCGACCCCGCAAAGGTAATTCCCCGATTCCTGTGGGGAAGCATGGACTATTTTTCCCTGTAATTCAAATTGTTTTCCGCTGAGGTGTAAAGAAATGGCAAATGTTTCGTCGCTCACCGGGAAGGCTTCGTCCTCGCTCAGCAGAATGCCTATTCCTTTACTGCCTAGATTGATTACCGGTAGGGATTGTTTCTCAATTAATGCCGTCACATCATTAGAATCAAGGATAGGTATCCGAAAGATGTCACGGGTAATTTGTTCCAGATCCATCTTGTTCTCCAGTTCTGTTTCGTAGGTTTGTGTCGTTGCTCTTTGTTATATTATTCGATTTTTATTGACTATGAAAGCTAGTATATCAACTTCCTGGCGAATTGCACCAGTGTTTAATGGCTTTATTTGTTTGAAAAAAATAGTTTTATTTCTATTTGGCTTCAGGCCTTTCAGTTAGAATCTTGCATATTTTTCTTGGCTCATAACTTCTTGTTTTTCTCTGGGTAACGATCTTGGCCGCGTTTAGCAGTAAAGGTGTTGCCTGTTCATGATTTCTTGATGTGGTCTAAGCTTTGGACGTTTGTTGGTATAAAATGTCATAATCTTTTATAAACCGCTTCCGTCAACCTTCTTGATGCGCCGATGTTTTTGAAAAAAGTGATGCGGTGGCTGAGTGCTGAAGAATTGGCCTCCTTCGGCGTTGGGGAAACGCTGCGCACCTTCCCCGGCCTATGACTACTTATACAATTGATTATCTTGGTTGAGTCACCAGCAGCGTTATTTTATTTCGATGTGAAGGTGAAAGAGCCGTCCCAGTCTGGCGGTGGTGGAGTTTTCTGATATTTCCTGATCCGATCACGGTAAAGGCAATAAAGCTTGCTGGGGTTGGTTTCGTGTAATTCGTTAATAATTGTTGCTGCCTTGGCAAAGTTTTGGCAGTGATATTCCTCCATCGCCTCTTCAAATACTGCTACTTCCCGGCGTAACTCTTCGCTGGGTTCACCCTCGGTCAACGGTTCGTATATTTTAACCGGTTTTAGTTTCCCCTTTACTTTTACCATATCAATAAAGCGGCAGAAAAACCGGTCGCCCAGTTCTGTGAGGGTGTATTGGGAGATAATGATGTTGGTGCCGTATGTCTTGTTGGATCCTTCCAGACGAGCGCCGAGATTGACGGCGTCACCCAGTACCGTATAGTCGAACCGTTCGGCGCTGCCAAAGTTGCCGACACTCATGGTGCCGGTGTTGATACCGATGCCGATATCAATGGCCGGGATTCCCTCGGCTTGCCATTGTGGTTGTTTTTCACGTAGTTTCTCCATCATCCCTAGGGCTGATCGTACCGCATTGGCGGCATGGTCATGGTCATCAAGGGGAGCGCCCCATATTGCCATGATCGCGTCGCCGATAAATTTGTCCACCGTCCCTTGGCATTGCATGATTACCGAACTCATGGCGGTGAGATAGCGATTCATAAACAGAGCCAGTTGGGTGGAACTCATTGATTCGGAAATGGTGGTGAAGCCCCGGATGTCGCTGAAGAGCACGGTCAAAGTTTTTTCTTCACCGGCCAGAGCAAGATTTTCCGGATGGGCCATCAACTTTTTGACCACTTGCGGCGAAACATAATGACCGAAGGCATGGCTGATGAACTTCTTCTCGCGGCCTTCAAAGAAGTAGTTGAAGAGGGTTACGATCATAAAAATGATGATAATGGTTAGTAGCGGGTAGGTGATGCCGATGATCTTGTTATGTAGAAATAAATAATGGTAATTGCCAATAATGGTAGCTTCCAGCAATAAGAAGCCACCCAAACCGCCAGCCAGCGGACTACTGAATGCAAGGAGGGCAACGAGAAAAAGGCCACCAAGAACAATGAGCAGATAGGTAATGCCGATCTCAGTGAGGAGATCGAAAACAAACGGATCTCCGGCCAGGACGTTGTCTATAACGTTGGCATGGACCTCGACGCCGGGGAAAACATTGGAAAAGGGCGTGGCCCGGAGATCAAGGATGCCAGCCGCAGAAGTACCGATCAAAACGTATTTGTTGCGAACTCGGTTGAGTTCTTTGCCGTTGATAATGTCAATGGCGGAAAGATAGGGGAAGGTTTTATTTGAACCACGAAAATTAACCGTCATTTGGCCGCGGTTATTGGTGGGTATATAGCTTTTGCCGACGCTGACCCCCAGTAGGCCACGTTGCCTATCTCTGATTTGTTGGGAGGGATGAAGTTTTATTGTGTCTTTGTTCATGCCGATTCTGACCATTTCAAGAGCCAGGGAAGGGTAAGGGATTCCGTCCATGGTCATGAGGAGGGGCACCATGCGAACCGTACCTGAGGCATCTGGGAAAACATTGAAAAATCCTTCGCTTTCCGCCTGGGCTACCTCGGCTACATTAATGATGGCACGATAAGCTTTGTAAATGGCTAATTGGTCGTATGTGTCCCCGGTTGGCAAGCCCCTGATAATGGCTGCGGGAAAAGGTTGGTCATAGGCTGTTTTTAGTCCGTCGTCGGTGGTTTGAAAAACATAGCCTAGGACGGTGTGACCAGTGCTGACTGCCTGGCCCAAGATAAGGTCATGATCAATGGTAGGGTCATCCCGCAGACGTTGCAGGGTCGCGGCGGGAACCTCTCCGTGCAGATAATTTCCCAGCTGATCGACAAATTCTTTAGGCGAGGTCCGATCCGGCTCGGCGAAAACGATATCTAGGCCGATTACCTTTGCCCCGCCTGCTTGAAGATTTGAGACCAGTTTGGCAACGGTATCCCGTGGCCATGGCCATTGCCCCAGTTGTTTAAGGCTTTTCTCATCGATATCGACAATCACCACTGAGTCAGTAGTATCTTGTGCGCCCCGCCAGAGAAACATGGCATCGATAATACGATTGTCCAGTGAGGTGATGATCTCAGGTTTTTGGGTGCCGAAAGAGTAGTAGGTAAGGGCGGCGACAATAACAACGAGGAACCCTATTTTGAATGGTGTTGGCACCAGCAGTTTTTTTATTATGTGAAAAAACATGATGCCAGCACATGATATTGAATGTTGTTGGGGAAACTATTTGCCGACACGATCAAAAATAGTTGGCATTTAATCGTGTCGGCATCTCTGGAAGCCAATGGCATCAGGCTACTGCAGAGAGCCACTGGTCAGTGCCCCGTTAAAAATACCATTGTAGGTCGCACTATCAACTCCGTTTGTTTCCATAACACTTTCAGCCCGGAAATTGCCAGCGATGGCTTCCGCCGTTGGCCCGAAGAAGGCACCGTTGACGACACTGCTAGCGCCGTTAGTGATGGTGCCGGTAAGTCCTGAACCATCGGCTGCAACCGTGGCGGTGATATTCAGAGTGCTGCCGCTGAAGCCGATATTGGGGTCGTCGGCAAAATCCATGGTGCCGGTTACGTTTCTGGCGTTGAAGTCAACGGTCAGGTCGGAGGTCCCGTTAACCCGGTCAATGAAAGTGCTGTAGTTGCGCAGGGCATGTGCTTCGCCGTTGTAGGTGCCGGTGATAAGCGCAGTGTCGGCGATTAATCCTTGCACCACGGTGGCCGGGGTTCTCTCGTGACCTGCTGTCCATAGGCCGGGGGTAATGGTTACCTTGCTTGTGGTCGGGTCAGTATAGGTAACCTGCCAGTAGCCCCAGGCCGTGTAATCGTTGCCATAAAATGAATCAGGAGAGCTAAACATGTAGTTGCCAAGGGCCTCCAAGCCAACATTGATCGGGTTGGCTAAGTCATCAAGGGTAGCAATACAGTCATTGGTAGAACAGCCCATTTCTGCCACAAAGGCTTTATTGCTTGCATAGGCCGAGCCGTTTGTGCCGCCGATTTCTACATTATTAACGGCAAAGTCCCCTCCTAGCACGCATTGCAGAGATAGATCACCCGAGGTGACAAGGCCGGTGTCTTTGTCGATTGTGAACGAAAGTTGACTGGGATCGGTGCTCATTAGGGTTGTGCCGCTCACCGCAAATCCTTCCCAAGAGTCGATACCGGTAAAAGAGAGGGAGTCGGTATTTGGCGAGTAGGGATCCTTGACCGCGGCAATGGTTGTGTTCCAATCAGCGGCAGAAGCCGCGGGGTCGTAAATGAACGGGGTAGTTCCCGAGAACGTAGCGCCGATCCCCTGATGTTCACTGCCGTAGAAACTGTTGAAATCTAAGGTACCGTCAAAAGAGAATAATTCGTTATAGGAAGCTACTACGTAAGGGGTTGAGGTTGTATCCCAATGATCGCTAATGCCCCCACCTAAAAAGGATATATTGGTCAATCCGGTTGAGGAGACGTCGCCATAGAAAATGACGGGGTGGTTGATAAATGTTGCCTCTTTGATGAGGCCGACGACCTTACCTGTGTGCCAGTTAAATTCCAGATGTAAGCCGGTTGCTTCGGATCCAATGTTCCCCAGTTGATCTTGGATAGCGTAAAGGGCATGACCGTTATAAGACTCGATCAAGTCTGTTCCCGGCAGAGAGGTAAGGATAGTGGACGAAGTTTCTTCGCCAACGAATCCCAATTCATTCCAAGTTGCGGTGCCGTCAGTGACCGTGCCGGAGAAGATGGCAAATTCCCCTAATGTTTCGGTATGCACCGACAGGTTGCTCATGGTTAGCCCGTGCCGGTCAAGGGTGACACCTTGCTCCTCTGGAAATATCTCGAAATAGGTGTTGGTTGGATCGTATGGTTCCATCAGGAAGCCAAAGTCCAAGGTGGCGGTGTCGGAAGTAATAAGTTCGGTAACCCCGGCGGAACCGGTCAGCGTACCGTCAGTGGAACTGGCGGTTGTAACATCACCCAGCCAAATCCCAGGGGCTGGTGACGGAGAGCCGGTCCCGGAGCCGGTGACAACTCCACTCAACTTGCCGGTCATGGCCAGCACTGATGAGGTGGTGCTGGTTTCGGCAATCCCGTTGCTGTCAAGATCGCCACCAAAGATGCCGGTGCCAACAGCGTAGCTATCAATTATGGCCCAAAAACTGCCACCCAGGGCATTCAGCCCCGAGCCGAAAAAATCTCCGTCAAGGTTAAAGTCAGTTGAAGCAAGGGTAACACCGTTGGCGCGCAAGTTGTCGGCATGGATGCCGGTTCCATTAACGGTGCCTGATATATTGTCAAAGTATGGACCGTAGGAAGAAGAGAAATCAATCATCCCTGTAAATGAATTGTTGGTAAAGTTTATTTCAAAATTAGATACTCCGATATGTTCTTCATTGAAGTAGATACTATAGTCTGGATCTGAAATACTTGTGATTATAGTCGCTCCTCCCTGGTAATTACCGGTGAGATTAGTGCCAGTGCTGAGGAGGCTGGAAAGGTAGGTGGGGACAAGAGTGTTGCTTAATTCGCCAGCAAGCCATAGTCCTTGCGTCTGGGTGCTGGTGGTGGCTGTGGCATCGGCTTGAATCTCTCCCCACTCGCCCCAGCTGAAAAAGCTGGACCATTGCACCTCATCTCTTTGCGTTACTAAAAGTCCGCCCAGGTTGTTGGCAGCTTGGCTGGAATAAATACCGGTCAGGAAATGTGTGTCATCGATATAGGCGTTAAGGACTGAGCCGGTCTCGCCAAGTGATAAGGTTTGGCTAGAGCCATAGGCATCGGTGGTGGCCATGGTGCCTGCCACCGTGCCGGTGTCGGCGTTCAAGGTAAGAGTGAAGTTGCTTGCCAGGTCATCGGTATTAGCAACCCAGTAGGTGTTAAGCAGGGTGTTGTCGGTGAGGTCGCTATACTGATAAGCCGTTTCAATGGCAAAACCGTTCCAGGATTTACTGCCTGACGGAGCGGCAAGGGCTGAATCCTGGAACCCTGCGGCCAGCAGATTGAAATTGCCGACTTGGGTTGCCGTCGGTTCAAAATAGGTGTCGCCGGTGAGCGACAGGCCAAATCCCTGCTGGGCGCTGCCGAAAAAGTTGGCGGTGCCGGTTGTGGATAGGGAGAGAAGCGGTGTTCCGTTAAAATCGTTACCACCTGCGACAAAGGTGATAGCGGTGACATCGGTGCCGCTGATGGTGCCGATGAAAAAACCGTCTTCAATTGGAAAATGCGAAAAGCCGACTCCCCAATCCTCAAAGTAGCCAAGTACGGTGTTGTTTTTGAAATTGGCAATGATTTTCATGTCGCCTAAGATGTCTTCTTCTTCCCAGATAAACATGTTCGGAGCAGTAGTGTAGTTAGATATCTCTCCGGACATCTGGCCGGAATATTTGACAATGCCGTCGGTGGGAAGGGTTGTCGACGGGATACCGGCATAGCCGAAATCGGTAAACATGTAATCTGTTATGGTTTCGGTAAAAAAAAGATCGCTTTTATAGGTGAAGAATTCTCCCAGGTTATCATAGGAGAGATAGTAGTCGGTGGTTTGGGTGGTACCGGTAAGGTCGGTTGAGAAAGAAACAATGTCGTCGTATGTAACCAGCAGGGGATCATAGGTTGCGGTGGGCTCGACTGAAGAAGGAAGAGATAGATTGATGGGGATGGGCGTGCTGTCTTGAGCCACCAGGGTCCCCGAGAGGAGACCGGAGCTAACATCAATTGTAAGAGGGGTTGTGGGGCCGTACCACCATGATTCCTGGACATCGGTGAAATTGTTAAGGGTTGAGATGAAGTTGCCGCTGAGGGCGAAGGTGTTTGGTGGGGTCGGGATTACAATCCCGTTGCTGTCAAGATCGCCACCGAAGATGCCGCTATAGTAGTAAGTGGAGTCCTGGGCGAAGAAATTTCCAGCCAGAGCGGCAAGATCGTTGCCGAAAAAATCTCCATCGAGACCGAAAAAAGCTGCTCCCATACTTGTGCCGTCAAGATCAAGGGTGGTGGCATGGATGCCGTTGGCGTCCACATTGCCGGTGATGTTGGAGAACGTAGGGCCGCTGGCGGTATTGAAATCAATGCTACCGTTATTAAATGTACTTGTGCTGAAATCAATATCGAAAACAGAGCTGCCGGTATACTCATTGTATCCACCGGTCGTTGCATTGCCGATATTTACTTCGGCTTGTCCTGCATAATGGCCGGTGATGCCGCTTCCCTGGCCCAGCAGGTCGGAGAGGGCTAAACCGGTTGTTGCCGGGAGATTGGCGGATCGTTCGCCGGCAACCCATAATCCATCCATCTCGACTTTAGATGTTCCGTTTGCATAGGGGGTTAACCCCCACCATCCCCAGGTGAAATACTGTGACCATTGAGGGTCGGTCAGCTCGGGGATGAAGAGGCCTTTGGTGGCAGCAGAAATAGATGAGGTGGTCATGGCCGCAAACCATGAGTCATCGATGTAGGCGCTGGCATCGGTGCCAAGGTTGATGGAGAATGGATTGGCGCTGTCGTTGTCAGCCATGTTGATTGAGCCGCCCACCAAACCGGTGGTTGCGCCCAAAGAGACGACGAGATCGGTTGCCGAATCACTGGAGTTCTTGTTAATGGTGTAGCTGGTGGTGGATGTCGAAAGATTGGTAAATTCACTTAAGCCAGTGGCAAAACCATTCCATGTCTTGTCGGTGGTGGGAGCAGTGAGGGTTTGCTCAAGGAACGCGGCGCCGATTACCTTGAAATCACCAACGTCGGTGTTGTTGACAGTTGCAATGGCATCACCTGTTGCGCTCCAGCCGAAACCCTGATTGGCGCTGCCGTAGAAATCCGCAGATTTTGCCGTGGCCATGTTGAGGACAAAGTCATCGTTTAAATCTTCACCAGAACCGAAGAAAGTGATATCGGTCAAATCATGGCCTGAAGTGGTGGCGAAGAAAAAACCATCCTCCATGGGCGTGGAGAAGGAGGCTTGATCCTGATCATCTTGATAATAGCCGAAGACGGTGTGGTTGGTGAAGTTGGTTTTGATAGTGGCTAGGCCGCCGATATTTGGCAGGGCAGGGATGGTGTCGTCAAAGTCTGCGCCTTGCAAGGAACCGGTCATGGTACCGGAATAAACGTTGATGCCGGTGGAGGGTGCAGAGGGAGAGGGGGTACCGGCAAAGCCAAATTCCTGCAAAATTAGATCGGCGCTGTAAAAATAGCGGTTATAGGTGAAAAATTCCCCGAGGTTGTCGGCGGTGTAATTGATTCCATCCAAGGATAAGCTGTTTCCTTGAATGGTTATTTCCTGGGTTTGGCTATAATCTGATCCAGAATAAATGCTGGCAAAATTATAGGTTGTATCGGTGGGGGTGAAACTTGGGAGGGAGAATGGCACTAAGGTGCCATCCGGGGCGGTGATGTTACCGCTGATGGCGGTAAGGTCATCTGCCAGGGAGAGGCTGTCTTGCCCCCAAGTGAACAGCGGGGGAGTGGTTGCATAGTTCTCGGTGGCCGTAAGAGTAGCGCCGGTGTAAGCGGGGGTGACAATAATAGGCGGCACAAACACCTCGGGCGGATCAGGAATAGGGATAACCGGTGGCGGCTCGGGGAAGCTAGGAGGGGCTAAGTCGGGGCCGGTGTCAGGGCCGGTGTCGGGGTATTCGGTCCAGTCCGTAGGATCGCTGGGTGGATTATCGCTGGGTGGATTATCGCTGGGTGGATTGTCGTTGGGTGGATTATCGCTGGGGGGATTGTCGCTGGGTGGATTATCGCTGGGGGAATCATCTTTTTTCTGATCCGCCGGTTTTTCCTCAGCGGGTGGCACATCTTTCGGTTCATCTTGATCAACACCATTGCTGATTTTGCTGATTTCGGCGCTGCTGAATTTTGTCGGGGGGGCAGGAGCAGCGGTAGGGGAGAGCACCCGGGTACCGAAGCCGGGTTTACTGATTTCCACTACACCAGCGGGGTTGCGGACAAAGATGCCCTTACCGCCCTGAAAGACAACTGAAAGCATCTGCCCTTTGACCCGTCCAGCATACATGGAGCCACGAATGCCGATGGTGGCGCTGGGTGTTTCGGTGGTGAAATTTTGCGGAGTAGATTTGGCAAGAGTTCCGCCCATGACCCGGAAGGCACCCTCCTTGACGGTGGTCTTGAGGGTGTCAGTAGAGGTGTTTTGCCACTGATACTTGTCAATTTTCATTTCCGCTCGCTGGCCGAGACTGATGATGGTGTTATCGGTGAAAAGGAATTGAATCCGGCCGCGGGCGTCAGTTTTAATTGTATCTGACTGAAATATCTTTCCCTTGATGGCCAATTGGCGCTGTTCTCCGCCCGTGTTTAAGGCCACAACCTTGCCTCGCAGCGCGACGACTGTTGCTACAGCCTTGCCTGGTGAAGAGTTGGCTGCGAAAACGGGGATGGCGCAGGAGAGCAGGAGCGCCACCAAAAGAAGGATTGAACCAGTGGTCGATTTTTTCTGATGCATGAGATGCCTCATTGTTTCAAAAAATGGGGAGTGGATCTCCTCATTGGGCTATTAAGCTGAAAATTAAAATGTATAAGTCAATGAAGTTGCGGTGACGTTTTTTCTATAGGTGTAGATATCACAATTGGATTTTATGTCGGTGTAAGTGTTGCTGATTTGTCCTATTATGCTGTTGCTCTTGTCTTTAGAATTCCATAAAGTTTTGGAAAGTCCGCATGAGAGATCCTTACTTTTGTCGGAGCGGGTTTTGCCAAAAAGGGCTTCGATGCCCTGATAGCCAGTATCCTGTATGCGGACGCTGGCATATAAATTAAAATCATGGGGCAGGATCTGGTCGCAACGGAGGCTGGCTGAAGTGCGCTGATAGCTATTCTGTTCAGTTTCGGCACTCTCTATCTCGCGCCCAAGGGTGAAACTGATCCTGGTTTTGCCCAAATTAAAGATTGGCCCACCGTTAATATTAAAATTGGTCGAATCTTTGTCTTCGTCCAGGTAGAAATTTTTCTCTTGTAGGGTGGCGTTGAGGGTCAGGAGCATCTTCTGGGAATTTACATAGGTTGCAGATCCACCCACGCCGAAGGTGCCAAGGTAGTGATCATAGCCAAGGTCGACTTGGTTGCCGATGGCATTTCCTTGCAATAAAAATTTTTCTTTCTGGTAGACAAGCCCAGTGCTGAGTCCGAGGAAATTAATATCCAGATCCTTGGCGGTTTCATTGAATGCATTATAATTTGTAATGTTGGTTTTCCAGGTGTATTTTTTGTTGTCGAAACGATAGATATGATTAAGGACGGCGGTGGTATTCAATAAATAATTTTTGATTGGCGTGGCGGTGTTGCCGGTAAGAGTTATATCTCCGATGATGGTGTTTACTGTCTCTCCGGTTGGAGCCGTGCGAATGTTGTCATCGTAACTGAGTCCCACCGTAACCATTCCGTTGAAGAAATGGCGTTTGTCTGCCTCGTCGATGGAGGTTATAAATCTTTTGATATTACTCCACACGGCTTCTGGTGGATTTGTCGCCAGAACCTCCTTGAAATACTGTTTGGCCATCTCGTAGGACTTGAGCTTGTAGTATGTGCGTGCTAACTCCAGCTTTACTCGTGATGCTTCTGGATCTTGCAGGAGAATTCGTTCATAGGCCATGACCGCAGTCTCATAGTCGCCCTTTTCAAAGGCAGACCGTGCCAGGTAGAAATTGATGTTTTTGTTGGTTGGATCATGGAGGAATGCTTGGTAAAAATGGTCGTAGGCTTCAGAATAATTGCTCACGGCAAAAGCTTGCTTGCCTTTGCCAAATTGATCTATGCTTACAAGATCAGCAGCATGGGCCTGGAAAACAAATAAGAAAGAAAGAAGCGTTAGCGAAATTAATCGATTCATAATTTTGCCTAATTGTTCCTGTCGGTTTAGTTTTATTTATATCAAATATATTGTTGATCTCTTAGAAAATATTTTTAGTAAGGTGATAAGTAATTGTCAATTTCTTTTATAATTTAGACGCTACCTCGGCCTGATTGCAAGAGACGATAACGTCAAAGTAAAAAAAATCAGCAGATAATGAATGATGGCATCATGAATGCTCAACAAACCTCCGCGTGGCGAGCATTTAGGGAACCCGCCACCTCCCAATAGGTCCAACCTGTCGCAGGGTTTGTTCGCTGCGATGACATCATTGATGCCCTTTTAACCAGTGCTGAGTTCATTAATGAGTCTCGTTTCTTGTCCAAGATCTTGTCTTGGACAAGTCATAGAGCGAGTTTTTGCCGTAGTATTGGTAACAGTAGTTGGTTCTGCCCATAATAGTCCAGATGGTACTTTGGGGCTGGATAAAAGAAGGTGGCGGCTGAATTGTCGAAAAGAGAGGGTGTTTTAATCATCCAGGCCGCAGAGTAGAAAACCGAGAATGGGTTGGCACTTTCCTGAACAAGATGGGTAGAAAGCTCCATGTTGTTTGGTCTGGGAACGATTTTGCCGACCCATGTAAAACTCGCTGATGCCAAGGGGAGTTAGCCGATGGCGGGCGGCGTAGTTAAGCAGTTTGGGGGCGCAACAGTCGCCGGTGCCGGTGGGAATGCCCTTCTTGTCCAGAAAGACATCGGCAAGGGATTTGCTTTCACCGCGGAAATTATTGAGGCAGTAGACGGCGTGGAGATCCTTCATTAGTTGTTGTGAAAGGGCTCGGCGTTTTTGAATCAGTTGCAAACGGTGGAGATCGTCGGTGGGTAGCTGTTGGATGATTTGGCTAAGAGCTTTAATCTGTCGCTCCATGGGGTAATTTGTCTCCTGCCAGATCTCTTCCGCAAAGAGAGGGGGGGCCCATCCTGCCACCTGCCACCTGCCGTTGTATTGACCTGAAAAGGCACGCAATACGCCCCGCTTACCATCTGGGGCTTGGTATTCCAGAACCCCGAACATCTGCCCGAGGGCCGGGCCATCCAGATAGTTTAGGCTAAGATGAGGGTCGGCTTCTTGGTCGCTGGCCAAGAGGTCTATCCGGCCCATTTTTTCAAGTTCAGCCATCAGGGTCAGGGCCTCTTTTCTGCTTCCGCCTTGTTCGAGGAGATGATCTCTGCCGCAACGGCGACAATATCCAGAACAGTGGGTTGGAGAGTTTGGGGGGATAGAAATAGAGGGTGCCATGGTCATGGGATGTGTTTGCTCGCAGGATTATTTCTGATCGGCTGTGGCCGATGCTACTCACAAAAAACCAGGCTGGCAACGACTGAGGGTTTTAGACGTTTTTTTTTAAGTTTTCCTTACAGGGTACAAGGTGAGGCGATCCTTGTCTTTGTTGTCGAATTGTGATGGCTAAATCATCTCGCCACTGTTAACAATTGCATATCCTGCCCTTGCTTTTACCATATGACTTCGGAATCATCCTCTTAATCAATATGAAATAATATTAAGAGTCCATAGCTGTAAGGCGTGGGCGCTTGCTTATGGAGACTAATTACCCATGGCCTTGAAGCCGACCATCTATAAATTGAAAATTGATCTAGTTGATACCGACCGCGATTTTTACGACACCCTCAACTTGACCGTTGCGCAACACCCTTCGGAGACACTTGAGCGGATGATGGCTCGAGTTCTTGCCTTTTGTATTAATGCTGAGGAGTATTTAGTCTTCACAAAAGGTCTTTGTGCGGTGGAAGAACCGGATATCTGGGCTTGTACCTTGGATGATCGAATATCACTATGGATTGATGTGGGGGAACCGGCGGTGGAAAGAATAAGAAAAGCCACCCGGCTTTCGGCTGCGGTGAGGGTTTATAGTTTCAATTCAAAATCAGATACTTGGTGGGCTCAGGGGCAAGAAAAGTTCAATGAGCTGCCGGTTTCTGTTTTTCAGTTTCCGTGGGAAGGTATCCAGGCGCTGGCAACGCTGGTGAAACGAACGATGAATCTTTCCGTCACCATTAGCGGTGATACCGCCTATTTTGCCGCCGCCAAGGGGGAATGTGCAGTGGCTTGGCGACCATTGCAGGTGGGATGAGCAAGTGGGGAAATCCTTGTGGGTAATCCTGCGGTTGGTCGCGGAGACTTTTTCCTTTTAAGTTAATTGACCGTAGACTCCATCAATACCCCCCCTTGCGCCACCTGTGGCGAGCCTCTGGCCGGAAAATACTGCTCTAAATGTGGAGAGAAAATCCACCTTCGCCATGAATTTGCTTTGCGGCATTATTTCCACGAGATCATCTACCAACTCATTCATATAGATGCCAAGATCTTTAAAACCATCCTCTTATTGGTGACAAAGCCAGGGCAGCTCACCGATGAATATCTGTTGGGGCGGAAGAAGAAATATATCCGCCCGATCAGGCTCTATCTTGTCTTGAGCATGCTGTACTTTTTCAGTTTTTCCTTCTTCGCTAAGGCGGCCCTGCTTGATATTCGCCACTTGGTTAAATTTGACTTAACCAACCGTTTGCTGCCAGCCATCCAAGCCAAGCAGCAACTTCTTGGCTCTTTAAGCGATGAGCTATTTTATCGCACCATCAATCAGCAGTTGAACAACAAGATCTCGTTGCTTCTGTTTTTGGCCATTTTTATCTACGCTGTGGTTTTTAAGCTTATATTTCTTGCCAAGAAACGATATTACGTCGAGCACTTGATCTTCTGCCTGCATTTGATGTCGTTTTCTTTCCTCCGGGACATGTTTTTCCTGCCCTTATATATGGTTCAGAAGCCCATTGGTTTCATCTTGGCCTTGGTCAGCACGGTGATCTACCTGTTTCTTGCCATGAAGCGGGTCTACGGGGCCAAGCTCTACAAGATGATTCTTGCCACCATTGCTTTATATGCGGCCTTTGGCGGTATTTTCGCCACCTGTGCCCTGTTCGCTATCTATCAGGTTCTCTTCGTCTGAGTTGGGGGCTGTCCAGCGCCTTGCGAAACCAACGTCAACAAGGTAAAAATATCTAATCTCGCCAACAGAGATCAAAAAAATTAACTGCCCAGGTTGTGTCGGGGTGTAATTTCCCATTCACTGTGTGAACCATTAATGCCATCGTCGCTAAGCAGCGTTACCCCTCCAGCCCGTTGCCGTATCCAGGTAAATCGTGACCAACCCGGCAGTCTGTTTGTTGCCCTTGCCGGGCATTTGGATGAGCTTTCCGCGCCCCAAGTGATCAACGATTTTGTTGCCTTACTCAACAAAGAGAAAGTGCCACAGCTGTTTCTTGACTTGGCCGGGGTTGAATATATCGATGATTTTGGGGTGGCGGTTTTGGTGGGTTTTGTCACCAGCGTCTCTGCTCGTAATGGTCGTTTGCGGATGGAAAATATCCCGGAGGGGGTGGCCGAGATGCTGGATAGGCATCGTTTTAATGACCTCTGCCAACCCGAGATCACGACAACAAAACGCAAACGGACTGACTCAATCACTAATCTGGGCATCTTTACTCTGGGGGCATTTTCGTCTCTGCGCCACAGCTTGATCTTTCTAGGTGACACTTGTCTTTCCTTGTTGCGGGTTTGTTCCCATCCCCGTCTGCTCCGGGGGAACGATACCCTTCTTTTTATGAAGAAAGTAGGGGTTGACGCCCTGCCCATTGTCGCTTTGATCAGTTTTCTGCTTGGTCTGATCATGGCTTTTATGTCCTCGGTACAGTTGGCCCAGTTCGGGGCCAATATCTACGTGGCTTCCCTGGTTAGCTTGTCCATGACCAGGGAACTGGGGCCAATCATGACCGCGATCCTTGTTGCTGGCCGTTCCGGCTCGGCTTTTGCCGCTGAGATCGGCACCATGAAGATCTCCGAGGAGGTTGACGCTCTCTTTACCATGGGCATTGATCCCCATGTTTTTCTGGTCATGCCGCGTTTAATCGCCACCGTTTTGGTGATGCCGCTCTTGACCCTTTTCTCCGATCTCTTCGCGATTCTTGGTGGTCTGTTGGTGGGTGTATCCATGTTGGATCTGACCTTTAACGGTTACATCGCTCAGACCATTAGCACCCTTGACCTCTTTGATGTTTTCTGGGGCTTCGGCAAGGCTGTTATTTTTGCTCTGCTAATCTCTTGGACCGGCTGTTTACGTGGTTTTCAGGTGGAAGGAGGGGCGGCCGGGGTTGGTCGCGCCACCACCTCGGCTGTGGTGAGTAGCATCTTTTTGATTATTCTCAGTGACTCGTTGTTGGTGGTTATGCTGCGTTACTGGGAGGGCTAAGGGAATGAGGAGTGATAGTAAACATGCCACTGCTAAGCCGGTAATTAAGGTTCGGGATCTGGTGGCGGGATATGGCGAAGAGGTGATCCTCAAAGATCTTAATTTCGACGTTTTAGAGGGTGAGATCTTTGTTATCCTTGGCGGCAGCGGTTGCGGTAAAAGTACTCTGCTCAAACACCTGATCGGGCTTTGCCCACCCATGGCCGGTTCCATCACCATTAACGATCTTGCTCTCACCGATGAACAAAATTTGCAACGGGTTCTTCGCCAGTGCGGAATTCTCTTCCAGAGCGGGGCTCTGTTTGGCTCCATGACTTTGGCCGAAAACGTCGCCTTGCCGCTCCAGGAGTATACCGACCTGCCGCAAACACATATCGATACGCTGGTCAGGATGAAGCTTGCGCTGGTTAATCTGGCTGGTTACGAGCATCATTTGCCTGCTGAGATCAGTGGCGGGATGAAAAAACGAGCCGGTTTAGCAAGGGCCATGGCCCTCAATCCCCAGATCCTCTTTTTTGATGAACCTTCAGCCGGTCTGGATCCCATTAGTTCGGCGGAGCTTGACCAGTTGATTCTCCATCTTAATAAAACCCTCGGCACCACCATGATTATCGTTACCCACGAACTGGACAGCATTTATACGGTGGCTGACCGGATCATCATGTTGGATAAACGAGCCAAAGGGATCATCGCTGCTGGTGATCCGGCTCATCTGCGAGAGAACAGTCAAAATAGTTATGTACGGCAGTTTTTCAATCGGGAACCTTCTCCGCATAAAACTGGTTTAGAATAAGGCCATCTCGGCATGAGCAATAAAAGGCAAGAATAGATGACAGACAAAAAAACAAAATTCTGGGTTGGCTTGTTCGTGGCCGGTGGCCTTGCCATTGCGGTGGTGGCCATCATCTGGCTGGGGATGAGCCGTTTTTTCGAGAAAGGCAGTTATTATGCAGTTTATTTTAATGAATCGGTGCAAGGGCTGGCCATCGATTCGCCGGTAAAATATCGGGGGGTTGCCATTGGCAGGGTTGAGCGGATCGGGGTGGCAGCTGATTCGCGGCTCATTGAGGTGATTGTTAAGATTGAATCTGAACTTAAGCTTGATAACAACTTGATCGCCCAATTGAAGGTGGTGGGAATCACCGGTTCGATGTTTATCGAGCTGGATCGCTGTCTCCCTGAGGATAGAAGCAGCAGTCCAGAGCTGCATTTCCCCACCGAATATCCAGTTTTGGCCTCCAGGCCATCGGAGATCAGTGAACTATTTCGCGGCATCGATGAGGTGATTCAGAAGCTTAACGCTTTGGATGTGGGCGGTATTTCAAAACGGTTGGCGGCAACCCTGGATCATATCGACCAGGCGGTGGTAAAAACGGACGTGGTAGGCATTGGCAACAAGGCCAATGTAACTCTGGATAACTTAAATCAGGCCATTGTTGATCTCGATTTGAAAGGGGTTTCTGGCGAATTGAAAAAATCCCTGACGAGTCTTAATGCTGACTTGGATCCAGCCCGCTGGGATGGGGTTATGGTCGGTTTACAGGGAACCATCGTTTCGTTGAATCGTTCGGTTAATAAAGCGGACCTGTTGTTGGGTGAGATGGCTGAGTTGACCGACTCCACCGATAGCAGCATTAATACGGTTAACCGTCACCTGCATATGGCCGGCAAGGATGTCGAAGAGGCGACTTTGCAGTTGCGACAACTTATGGAGCAGCTGAATAATCAGCCATCCCGATTACTGTTCAGCGCCCCGCCGGCCCGGCGATTTCCCGCTACGCAGGGTGGTCAGTAGGTAAGGATAATTTTTTTAACCAAAGAGGGATGACCATGATTCCAAAGCTGAATATTTTTTTGGCCCTGCTGGCCGTGTGTTTGCTACTGGCCGGCTGTGGTGGCCTCCAGCAGCGCGAACCGCAGATTGAATATTATAACCTCGAATATGCTAGCCCCCCGGTGCCGCATCTCCAGGCAAGACTTCCGGTGCGCTTGCGGGTGGATAATTTCTCAGCCAGCCCAATTCTACAAACCAACCAGATTGTTTATCGGGACAAGCAGTATCGTAGCAATCTCTATTTTTATCACCGGTGGCGTGTCCAGCCTGCCCAGTTGGTAACCTATTTTCTGAGTAGAGATCTACAGCAGAGCGGCTTGTTTCAGGCCGTGTCATCGCCGTTCGCTAAGCTGCCCCACACCCACCTTTTGGAGGGAGCGGTGGAGAAGTTTATGGAGTGGGATGAGCAGGGTGGCTGGCAGGCCGTAATCGTCTTGCGAGTGGCTTTTATTGATGCCCAGGAGTCAGCTTTGGACAAACGGGTTCTTTTTCAGGAGAAGTTTAGTGCCAAAAATCCTTGCGCTGCCAAGTCTCCGCAGGAAGTAGCGGCAGCAATGAGCGAGGCCATGGCTGATATATCGGCACAAATCACAACCCATATCTACCAAACCTTTGTCGCTCAGGAACAGCAATAATGATGGCTAATGGGACCAACCTGCCGGAACATGACAAGTACCTCGTATCCTTTGCCGTTGGTGACACCATTTTTGCTGAAGGTGACCCTTCGCAGGATATTTATATGTTGGTGGAGGGGGAGCTGGCCATTTTCAAGGATGATAAGAAGTTGTCGGTTATCTCTGAGCCTGAGTCACTGGTGGGAGAGATGGCCTACCTGTTGGGAGAAAAACGAACCGCCACCGTTAAAGCCGTAACCCCGGTGAAGGCGATTTGCATCCCGGCCGACCGGGTCACCGAATTTATCGGCAATTATCCAACCCTGGCTCCGAAGATCTCTAGAACCCTGGCCCGCCGTCTGCAAGAAACCACAAAAGTGGTTCATGGTCTCAAGGAATTTTGTGATCAGCTGCCCGATGCGGTGATTATGACTGATCAGGATCGAAAGATCCTGGCTTGGAATATGGCTGCGGAAAGGTTGCATGGCAGAAGCTGGGAGCAGATGCGTGAGCAGTCGCTGGCTGAGGTGTACCAGAGCCCCGAGGAATACCGGCAGTTCATTGATGATATTTATGCCGGAAGGTCTCTGTCTGAAAAGATTCTGCCCATCAGGCATCCGGACGAGGAGATCCGCTATGTCTCCACCAGTACCACTATTCTCTATGATGGTCATCACAATGTTAACGGTTTTATTTTTCTCGGTCGTGATGTCAGCAAAAGCAAAAAACTTGAGAAACGGTATCGACGGATGAAGCAATGGTTGATCCCGGCTCTGGGGTTGGCGGGGTTACTTCTTATTGCTTTTTGCGTGGCGATTCCCTCTTTCAGCAAGGGGGTAAAAATCCTCGACCAGCGCAAGCTAAGTTTTTCCAACCGCATCGTCGAGGATAGCCGGTTCCTGGGTAAGGCCTTGGTTGAACCTCTCGGCGGGGGGGATGACGGAGCAATGAAGGCGATTCTGCAAAGTTATTTTGCCCGCCAGAACCCATCATTTTTTGCCATTGCTGGTTTGGTGGTGCTGAACCGGGACAAAGAGGTGATCGCCGCTTATTCCCCGGTTACTGGCGCCAGCCGAATTAAGGTTGGGGATAGTTACAGCACCATTCCCTTTAAAGGAGAGAAGAACTCCCCCTTCCGGGTTATTAGTCTTTTTCATGCTGATGCCGCCACTCCCATGGGGTGCAAAGGGTTTGAGATTGCTTACCCAATGTTAAAGTCGTCGGCTAAGGGCAATAGACCGTTCTGGTTGCTATTTCAATTGGACGTGGGGCAGCTTGATCGTGATTTTGGTCTTGGTGAAAGGGCATTGGCGAAGATCAAGTTCCATTGAGCAGAGGGAAATCTTGAATAATTCTCTATCTATTCTCGTCAAGGGAGTTATCTCGCTTAACGATCTCGAACAAAATTCTAAACATTCAAGACATTATAAATGTTTGCTAAAGATTGCCAGCGTTGCTGGCCCTGATTTTTGCCGCAAAGAGTATTTGTTTTGCTCTGCGGGAGGGGTTTTCTTTCTGAAAACAGTGGGGTCAGCCCACCAGCCAGACGGCAAGTCCTTCGGCCATCAGGAGAACTGGCTCGGAGATGCTGCCAATTAATCCTTTCTTGGTTTCTTTGCCGCGTCGACCCATGACAATGGTACCGTATTCATCCACCATCGCTTGTCTGAGAATTTGTCTGCTGGGGTGTAAGCCGCGACGGGTATGGAGGCGGTGGATATTTTGGGCGGGGATGCCGCTTCCCAGGAGCAGTTGTTCGGGGGCGTGAAAGACGCTGTTCTCGTCGCTTAGGTGCAGGTCACACCACTCCTTGCCCCATATCTCTTGGAAATCATCTTTGGCGCTTGCGCCTTTGCTGGCAAGGAAGGCTGATGAGTGAAAAAGGGTGATTTCGGAATGGGGTGAGTTTTGCAGGATAAAGGCAAGGTGATCCACTGCACGGAGGGAATGGACGGTGCCGTCGATGGGAACCAAAAACTTGTCGGAGTGTACCTGGCCGTCAATCAACCAAATGGGTAGGTCGTGGCACTGGGTGAGGATTTTTTCGGAAACACTACCCATGAACAAAGACTCCACCTTGCTTAAGCCCCGGCGACCGATGAGTACCGCGTCGTACACACCATTCCGTGCTTCCGTGAGGAGGTCGGCGCTGATACTGGTACGTTTGATTCTGGTTTCGGTGGAGACTTGATCCGGATCAATGCCGTGTCGGGCCAGTTGGAGAAGAGCTTCGCCCATGTAACGTTTGGCTTGATGCCAACGTTTGTGGGCCTCGTGGGGAAGGGAGTTGATTATGTCATCTTCCTTGAGCCAATCCTCGCCCAGGGCATGTTCTCCGCAGGGGACGATGCACAGAAGGTGGAATTGTATTTCCTTTGCCCCGGCAAAAAGTTTTCCCAGATAACGAAGGATACTGAAACTGTGTGGTGAGCCATCCACAGCGATTAGTATTTTGCGATTCATCCTATGCTCCATCAGGGGTGCAAAGTGGTCAGATGTCGGCGGGTACCAGTCGGGTACCGCAATTGTTTTTTGATTATAGCACAGGGAAGCGGCAATGGTGGAAAGTGTTTCCAGGCAATACCGAATATTTCAAAGGTCTTTTGTTTCTGTTTATCCTGCGTCAAGATAGGAACATGGTAGGCCTTGGTAGTTGATGACGTCGATACGGTTTCCGGTCATTGTTTTAACATACTCTGGCGATAATGGGATCTTGCCGCCGCCGCCGGGTAGGTCGACGGCCAGGGTGGGGGTTGCCATTCCTGAGGTGTGGCCGATGAGCGCTTTCATGATCTCGATGCCGGTGGCAACAGGGGTTCGGAGGTGGTCGGTGCCTCGGCTCATATCGGCCTGAAAGATGTAGTAGGGTTTGATACGGATTTGCAGGAGTTTTTGCATCAGTTCGCGCATGGTGGCTGGGTTGTCGTTGACGCCGCGCAAAAGGACGGTCTGGCAGCCAAGGGGAATGCCGACGTTGGCAAGCCGGGTGGCGGCGATGGTTGCTGCGGGAGTGATCTCGGCTGGGTGGTTGAAGTGGGTATTGATGTAGAGGGGATGAAATTTTTTCAGCATTGATGCTAGTTTTACTGTTACCCGCATGGGCAGAGTGCAGGGAACCCTGGTGCCGATGCGAATGATCTCAAGGGAGGGGATTGCTCTCAAGGAGGCAAGTATCCACTCCAGACGTTCATCGCTCAGCAGCAGGGGGTCGCCGCCGGAAACCAATACGTCGTGAATGGTTGGTGTTTTTCTGAGGTAATCAAGTCCCGCTTCGATGGTGGCGTCGCTGACGGTCATCCGGTGGGTGCCGACTTTGCGCTTCCGGGTGCAAAAGCGACAGTACATGGCGCATTGTGAGGAGACGAGGAAGAGTGCTCGGTCTGGATATTTATGAACCAGGTTGGCCACGGGGCTTAAGTTCTCTTCGTTCAGGGGATCGTCTAAGCAGGTTTGATCGGCAAGTTCACGTTGATCCGGCACCGCCTGGAGCCAGAGCGGATCGCCAACTTTGTTGAGCAGGTTCAGGTAGTAGGGGTTTATCCGCATGGGGTAGCGATCTGTCACCTGCGCCAACCCGGTGGGGTCGAGATCGAAATGTTTGGCCAGTTGCCTGGGAGAGGTGATGCTTGCGTTGAGTATTTTTTGCCAGTTGGTCATGGGGGGGGCCGGAGTTTACGGAGGCTGATATGGATCAATGTTTTGCTGCAAAGTATCGTAGTTCAGTAAATTATGCAATCGTGGGCTAAGATTCTTAGCTGGTGGTTACTGACCAAGAAGAGGAGATAGATGAAGAAGGACTATGAGCCGGGCTATCTTGCCCTTTACCGTAGCGGTGAGTTGGCGCAACGGGCGGAACTTTCCCGTGCGCGTTTAGCAAGTTGCCAACTCTGTCCTCGGCGCTGTCTTGTGGATCGGTTGAGTAATCGACGCGGGAGTTGCCGAACCGGAGAGCAAGTCAGGGTGGCCAGTTATAATCCTCATTTTGGTGAGGAGGCGGTACTGGTGGGGACGGGAGGCTCAGGGGCAATATTTTTTAGCAATTGCAATCTTCTTTGTCTCTTCTGTCAAAATTATGAGATCAGTCACCAAGGTGATGGGGTTGAGATGAGTGCCGGGCAATTGGCGGCAGTGATGATGAGCCTCCAGAAGCAGGGCTGTTCGAATATCAATCTTGTTACTCCCAGTCATGTTGTTCCGCAGATCCTAGGCGCGTTGGTGTTGGCTGTGGAGCGAGGCTTGACGTTGCCGTTGGTCTACAACTCAAGTGGTTATGATCGTGTCGAAACCTTGAGCTTGTTGGCCGGGGTGGTGGACATCTATATGCCGGATTTCAAGTTTTGGGAACAGGAGTCGGGCCGTATTTATGCTAACGCCGCTGATTATCCTGAACAGGCGCGGGCGGCAATTAGAGAGATGCACCGGCAGGTGGGTGATCTGGTTATTGATGGGGAGGGTTTAGCCCGCAGGGGTCTTTTGGTGCGACATCTGGTGATGCCGGGGGGAGCTGATGAAGTCGGTGGGATTATGCGGTTTTTGGCTACGGAAATTTCGTCGGCTACGTATGTTAACCTTATGGATCAGTATCGTCCCTGTGGGCGGGTCGATGGATTCCCGCTCCTCAATCAATCCCTTGCCCATGAGGAATATCGGGAAGCGGTACGGCTTGCTAAACAGGCTGGGCTGACTCGGTTTGATAACCGTGATTTGCTGAGTTTATTTCGGCACCTTGGGGGGGATCTCCTTGAGTAGAGTGGTAAGTATTTCTTTTTGGAAGGGGGAGAGGGCGCCGAAGCGCATTGAGCGGCGGTGGATAACCATGGAACCGGGCGTGTAGTTGTTGGGTAGTTCTAGATCGGCAATGGTGTGTAAAGGTAACTCCTTAAGCGGTGGTGCGGCCTCAAAGTAAAGTGTACCTGTGCTTGTTTGCTGTTCTGGCCATGAATGTCGGTCGGCATAGTAGAAAGAGATCCCGCCTAAGCTAATATCAATGACCCGACCGATTTTCAGGTTGGTGTTGAACATGCAATTGGCGATGGTGACTCGATGGTGTGTTCTGCGATCTGAGAATGATTTTTTTAATGTTGTCATGGGCAGCCTCTTTTAAATGTGGGAATGGTTAAGATGGTAAAAAATACCCTTATGGGTGTTCTGGTTGTTAGGTTTTGTGTAAATTATTATTGTTTGGGGAATAAGGTTTTGCCTGTCAAGGTGATAGTTTAAGGAAACTTAAAGAATTGTCTTTCGTTTCTCAGCAAGCGACGATCTCGCCCGATTTCTGCGTTACGCTCAGAATTTTATTCTCGGAGGTAAGCGAAACGAAGTGGAGATTCCGATATCGAATATATGCACCCCGCAGGAAGTGCCTGCGGTAAAATTTTTCGCGGGTCTCGGTCGTGATCTCGCTTACAAGATCTCGAACCAAAAGAATTATTCAAGACACCCTTAAGTGGAGTGGTCTAAAAAATTGCTAATTATCCTAGAGCGGATTTGAGGCAGTGTTTGTCTGCCTCAGCGGGGTAGCAATATCAATCAACTTGTTGAGTTGATCGACATGTTCTGGGGTGAGTTGTTGGAAACACACTGAGCGTCGACGGACGATTATAGATCCATTTTTAAAGCTGTTGGGTAGTTCGGTGTCGGAGACGGTCTTGATGGCAATATCTTGAAGAAGATCCTCGTTGTTGTATTGCAGAGTACTTTTCTCGCTCAATTCCTCTGGCCATTCTTGGTGGTCAGCGTAATGAAAAGCCATGCCGCCATGGCTGATATCAACAAGGCGCCCAATTTTCAACCCGGTAACAAAGATGCTGTTTTTGAGTGAGAAGCGCGGGTGTTTTCGGCGGTTAATGTTTTGCTCATTCGATTGCATGTTGTGCAGCCTCGTTGATGTTGTCAGCCCAGCAATATTCAATTAATTTAATACTAATTATTGGTAGGAATGTTCCAGTTGTCAACAGGAAAAATGTATTTCTTTAATTTGGTCAGGCTGGGGTTGTCGGTTAGGTAAGTGTCCCATGGTCAATGGTGGTTTGATTGGTCGTAGTTTTGCTATCTTTGATGTTGTTCGATATTTTTTTCATGACTTTGCCAAAATATGGCCTCTTGCGTCTTGGCGGGGGTACAAATCCTGGTCAGAAAAGATTTGTCTCTCTTCTTTGGGTAACTTCTGTTCTCAACCTTCTGCAGTGCTGAGATCTTTTGTTGCGAGTTCTGTAAGGTGTTTTGGCATTATAAATACTTGTAATGGCAAAGGCCTCGGTTGTTTGTCTTGACAAGAATGCAGCACATGGTTACGAATCCGCCTACTTGGTGGTTCATTAGCGGTTCTTGGCTGGGTAGTTACTCTGAGCAGTTAGAAAAGGTTTTTTGGCATGCGTCGTACATCTTGGCGAAAAAATGAGTCCCCGCAATCTATTCCGCCTGTTGCCAACAAAAGGGTGGTGCCCCCCTGTCCGTTGTCGCCGCAGTGGCGATTGGCTGCTTTTTATCTCCTCCTGGTCACGATTCATACCGGCTTATTTGTCTATTGGTATGGCGGTGGCATTTGGGCAGTTGTTATCTCGGCACCAGCTGGTTTTGTGCTTGGCTGGCTGCTTTATTTCTTTGGGCGGGGTGTTACTTTGGTCAGGGAACGTTTGCTTGCGGTTATGCAGCCGTTGCTGGCCGGTTTTTTGTTGTTTTTTATTTTTTTGGTGGGATATATCCTGGTCTTTTCTGTGGTTGTCTCTCTCCCTGTGGAGTGGAGTATCATGTTGCATACCGGTTCGTCGCAACTGGCCAGGCAATATGTTCTTTATGCCATTAATTTGATATTGGTCATGGCGATCTTGAGCTGGTTAAGATGGCTCTTGCAAGTGATCGGCGTCTATCGCCGACAGTGGAAGTAAGCTGCGATGAAAAGGGGTGAGGTGGCGAAATAGCTTGACAATGATGAATGATCTTATATATTCCGACATTTTGTGTTAACAGTGACCCCTTCATTGATATGGGTGCGAGTTTGAAAGTTCGATTCGATGAGATTTCGGCTGAAGGAACAAGCTTGACCATAACCGATGAGGCTTGGTTCCCCGATCAGGAACTTGAGCGGCGCGGCAAGGTTTCAGCGGCGGTTTTGTTGAAGAGGGATGGGCAGCGGGTCTTTGTGGATGGGACGTTGTCGGCAACTGTGATCCTGGCCTGTGATCGTTGTCTTGAGTTGTTTGAAAAGACCCTTGGTGACGATTTTCAGGTGGAATTTGAATTCACCGGTTCCGCCCCGTCTATTTCTGGCGAGCATGAAATAGATGCCGACGAGATGGATACTATCTTTATCGAAGAAGCGGCCATCGATATTTTTCAGCTTTTGCGGCAACAAGTATTTTTGGCTCTGCCGGAAAGATTACTATGTGCTGATGAATGTCAGGGGTTGTGCCGTGCTTGCGGTGCTAACCATAATAAAGAAGCATGCCGGTGTGGCGCCAAGGAGAACGTTTCTCCATTTAGTGTCCTGGCCGGTTTGAAGACTATAAAAAAATAATACGTCCGATAACGTATCATCGGATTATACATTTGCAAACGACCTCAGGGAGGAAAACAAAATGGCATTACCTAAAAGAAGACATTCTCATGGCCGCACCAGAAGACGGCGTTCCCATGATGCGCTTACCACCCCCAGCATCGCCAAATGCTCTGAATGCGGTGAGCCCAAGATGCCGCATCGTCTTTGCGCTGGTTGCGGAACCTATAAAGGCCGCACTGTTTTCAGCATGGATGAGGCTGAGTTAGAGTAAGCTGATGACGGTACGTATTGCCCTGGACGCTATGGGCGGCGATCAAGGCCCAGAAGTGCTTGTGGCTGGGGCAGTACAGGCCGTCAATGCGAGAGATGATCTTGAGGTAACCCTTCTCGGGGACGAGGAGGTGTTGCATGCTTACTTGCGCGCGCAATCAAGCCCTAATCAGGATCGGCTTCACATCGTCCATACCACTCAAGTAGTTGGTATGGACGAGTCGCCTTTTGAGGCGGTGCGAAAGAAAAAAGACTCTTCTGTGGCCGTTGCCTTCAAACTGCATAAGCAGGGCGAGGTTGAAGCGGTTGTCAGCGCCGGTAACTCCGGGGCCACCATGGCGGCGGCAATCAGAACCTTGGGGCGGCTGAAAAAGATCTCCCGTCCCGGTATCGCTGGTATCTTCCCAACCCTCAAGGGGCCGTTGGTGATGATGGACGTTGGCGCCAATGTCGACTGTCGTCCCCAGCATCTCTTCCAGTTCGGCATCATGGCCGCTGCCTTTTCACAAGTCCTTTTCGCTAACCAGCGCCCGCGTATCGGTCTCCTCAGTATCGGTGAGGAGGGTGGCAAGGGCAATATCCTGGTTAAAAAATCCCACGAATTATTCAGTAAAAGTAGCCTGAACTATAAGGGCAACGTCGAGGGACGTGATATCTTCCATGGTGACGTGGATGTCATTGTCTGTGATGGCTTTGTCGGCAATGTCTGCCTGAAACTTAGTGAGGGGTTGGCCGAGGCGGTGCTCTCCATGTTGCGGGAAGAGATTTCCAAGGATTTTAAGGCCAAGGTCGGCTATGTGTTGGCTAGGGATGCTTTTGGTAGGTTTCGCAAGCGGGTTGATTATGCCGAGTATGGTGGCGCGCCGCTGCTTGGTCTTAACGGCACTGGCATTGTTTGTCACGGGCGATCCAACGCCACTGCGATCAAAAATGCAATTAATGTTGCGGCTGAGTTAGTCTGTGAAAACGTCAATGATCATATCCTTCGCCTTCTTGATGAGGTTGAACCTGTTTTGGTGGCGGCGGCAGCGGGAGAAGAAACCTCATGAAGCGGGCGGCTATCCTTGGCACTGGCTCCTGTCTGCCCAAACGGACATTGACCAACGCTGAACTTGAAAAAATGGTTGAAACCTCCGATGAGTGGATCACCGTTCGTACCGGCATCAAGGAGCGACGGATTGCCGGAGCAGGGGAAGAGACCTCAAAGCTGGCGTCTGGTGCTGCCCGTAAAGCCATGGCAATGGCCGGTGTTGGTGCTGAAGAAATCGGTCTGATCATTGTTGGCACCATGACCTGCGAAAAGGTGATGCCGTCATGCGCCTGTCTGGTGCAGAAAGAAATCGGCGCGGTTAATGCCTTTGCTTTGGATATCAATGCCGCCTGTTCCGGTTTTTTATACGGGATGGATGTTGCCGAAAAATATATTAAGGCTGATCCCGCCCTCAAGGTGTTGGTAATTGGCGCGGAAAATCTTTCTGCCCGCACCAACTGGGAGGATCGCTCCACCTGTATCCTCTTTGGCGATGGCGCTGGCGCGGTGGTGATGGGTGGCGGTGAAGGTGAGCGCGGTATTTTGGGGAGCCGTCTTTTTGCCGATGGCAGTCTCTGGCATCTGCTGCATATGGATGCTGCCCCCAGCCTCAATCCAGATTTGGTGCCGGTGGATTATCATGGCCCCTTTATTCGCATGGCTGGGCAGGAGGTGTTTAAGTACGCCGTTCGGGCCATGCAGGACGGGGTGGTCAAGGTGCTGGCGCAGGAGGATGTTGCTCCCGAATCGGTGAAGCTGGTGATCCCGCATCAGGCCAATATTCGGATCCTTAACAGCCTGACCGGACGGTTGGGAATCAGTGCTGAAAAAATCTATATAAATGTCCATAAGTATGGTAATACATCGGCGGCTAGTATGCCTATTGCCCTTGATGAAGCTAACCGTGAAGGTCGCCTGCAGCCTGGTGATCTGGTTCTTTTTTGCGCTTTCGGGGGCGGCTTTACCTGGGGTGCTGCGGTGATGCGCTGGTAAGGTTGGTTTCAGGCCTCAAAAGGTGCAACTATTTGAAGGAATTGCGCCGCAAAGAGACAAGGACACAAGCGTGGATTATTTCCTGAGTGAAGAACAAGAGATGATCGTTGACGTGGCCCGGCAGATCACCGATGAGATGATCATTCCGCAGCGGGCTGAGTTGGACGAGAAGGAAGAATTTCCCGACGCTATTTTGCAAACCATTGCTCAAGCCGATCTCTTCGGACTTTACATTCCCGAGGAGTATGGTGGTTTCGGTGGTGGTTGTTTTGATATGGTTCTGGCCCTTGAGCAGTTTGGCCGGGGGTGTGTGGGGATTGCCACCGCCTTTGCCGCCAATGCGTTGGGTGCCTATCCGATGTTGATTGCCGGCAGTGATGAATTAAAACAAAAATATCTGCCCGAGATTGCCAGCGGTAAGAAATATGCCGCCTTTGCTCTCACCGAGGCCAACGCTGGTAGCGATGCCTCCGGCATTCAGACCACCGCCGAACTTGATGGCGATCATTGGGTGCTTAACGGCACCAAACAGTGGATCACCAACGCCGGTGAAGCCAATATCTATACCGTCATCGCCATTACCGATCGCGCCAAAGGTCCGCGTGGGGCCACCATGTTTGTGGTTGAGGATACTGACGAAGGGTTCTCTTACGGCGCTAAAGAAAAAAAGCTCGGCATTCGTGCTTCCTCCACCCGTGAGTTAATCTTCAAGGATTGTCGGATACCCAAGGATCGAATGATTGGTCGCCAGGGCACCGGCTTTATCACCATCATGCGCACCCTTGATCAGTCTCGCCCTGGCATTGCCGCCTTGGGCCTTGGCCTTGGTCAGGGTGCTTTGGATGAGGCGGTTACCTACGCCAAGCAGCGGGTCCAGTTCGATAAACCGATTATATCCTTTCAGGCCGTGCAGCATATCCTTGCCGACATGGCCATCCAGCTGGAAGCGTCTCGGGCTCTGGTGTATGCCACCGCCCGCAATGTTGATACCCATAAGACCGGGGTCTCAAAGATTGCCTCCATGTGCAAGGTAATGGCCACTGACATGGCGATGAAGGTCACCACCGACGCAGTGCAGGTCTTGGCCGGTTATGGATATATGCGTGAATACCCGGTGGAGAAGATGATGCGCGATGCTAAGATCCTCCAGATCTACGAGGGCACCAACCAGATTCAGCGCAACGTCATCGGTCAAGAGTTGAACAAGGAATACGGCAAGAAATAATGAAGATCTTTGTCTGCGTCAAACAGGTGCCGGATGCCAAGGATGTTCGCCTTGATCCCAAGACCAATACCCTGGCTCGGGAAGGGGTGCAGTCGATCATGAATCCTTATGATCGCCACGCGCTGGAAGAGGCGGTGCGGTTGAAGGAGCAGCATGGCGGCACGGTAACCGTGATCAGCATGGGCCCGCCCCAGGCTGAAGCTACTTTACGCGAGGCGATCTCCTGTGGGGCCGATGAGATGGCGCTGGTTTCTGATCGTGCTTTTGCTGGCGCTGATACCTGGGCCACCACCTATACCCTCTCCATGGCGATAAAAAAACTGGGTGGCGCTGATCTGATTATCTGCGGCAAGCAGGCCATTGACGGCGATACCGCCCAAGTGGGGCCGGGGCTGGCCGAGCGCATGGGTATGCCCTATCTCACCTGTGTGCGCAAGGTTGTCTCCGTGGCTGGGCAAGTTATTCGCCTGGAGCGGATGATGGACGACGGCTATGACCTGGTTGAGGCGGAGTTGCCGATGTTGTTTACGGTGGTGAAAGAGATAAACGAGCCACGTATTCCGTCGCTTAAGGGCAAGATGAAGGCTAAGAAGCAGGAACTGGTGATGCTTTCCGCCGCCGATATTGGCGCTGATCCTGATCTGTTGGGCCTGAAGGGCTCGCCAACCCAAGTGGTCAATGTTTTTCCCCCGGAGATGCGGGGTGAGCGTTGCCTGCTTGAGGGCACTGCCGATGAGCAGGTAGCGCAACTGGCCACCAAGCTGGAAGCGATTCTGTAAACGGAATAACGGAAATTATGCTGAAAATAGATCTTGATACCTGTATTGGCTGTGGCGTTTGCGAGGCCAATTGTGCTTTTGCGGCCATCACCATGGAAGATGGGCAGCCGGTGGTCAATGAAAAATGTACCCTCTGTGGCTCTTGCGTCGACAACTGCGAGGTTGACGCCATGGTCATTGAGCGAGAGACAAAAGTTAATCAAGTTGACCTGGTGGCATGGTCGGGGGTTTGGGTTTTTGCTGAGTACCGCAACGGTCGGATTACGCCAGTGACCATGGAGTTACTTGGTGCCGGTCGCGGGTTGGCTGATACCCGTGGGGTTAAACTGGCCGCAGTTTTGTTTGGTAGCGAGCTTGGCGATACTGCTAAAGATCTAGTTGCCCACGGCGCAGATACTGTTTATGTAGCCGATGACCCCGCTTTTGCTCATTTTACCGATGATGCTTATGGTAATGTTCTCACCGATCTGATTCGTGAGCATCAGCCGGAGATTGTCCTGGCCGGAGCCACCGCCATTGGCCGTTCTGTGATCCCCAGGGTTGCCACTATTCTTGGGGCTGGGCTCACCGCCGATTGTACCGATCTTGCCATTCGCAAGGAAGACGGGGCCTTACTGCAGACCCGGCCCGCCTTTGGTGGTAATATCATGGCTACCATTGTTTGCCCGGATACCAGGCCCCAGATGGCCACGGTTCGGCCTTTGGTGATGACGCCCCGGGCGGCAGATGATACTCGGCAGGGTGAAATAATTACGGTAACTCCTCTGGCCATGCGGATGCAATCCCGGGTGAAGGTGATTGAGTCCGTCATTGCTGAAAGCGAGCAGGCCAATATCACTGAATCGGAGATTGTCGTTGCCGGTGGCCGTGGCCTTGACGGCGAGAAAGGATTTCAATTGGTTAAGGATCTTGCTGACGCCATGGGAGGCGCAGTGGGCGCTTCGCGGGCCGCTGTTGATTCCGGTTGGGTTGGCTATCCCCACCAGGTGGGCCAGACCGGCAAGACCGTTGCTCCCAAATTATATGTCGCGGCCGGGATTTCCGGGGCGATCCAGCATGTTATCGGCATGCAGTCGGCTGAGACCATCGTTGCCATTAATAAAGACCCGCATGCGCCGATCTTTGATGTCGCTACCTACGGGCTGGTGGGCGATGTGTTTGAGATCTTGCCGAAACTCACCGCAAAGTTGAACGAGAGGAAGGGATAATGGATTTGAGTGGAAAAATTGCGTTGGTCACCGGCGGTAGCCGGGGCATTGGCCGGGCTGTTTGTTTGAAGCTTGCCGCCTTGGGCGCAAAAGTGGCAGTTAATTATGTTAGCCGTCCCGATGCGGCGGATGATACGGTGGCCACCATCAAGGAAGCTGGTGGCGATGCTTTTACCATCCAGTTTGATATTGGCGACGCGACCCAGGTGCAGGATGCTTTCAAAAAGTTGTTGGCGGACTGCGGCCGGATTGATATTCTGGTCAACAATGCCGGGATCACCCGTGATGGTTTGCTGCTGAAAATGAAAGAGGAAGCCTGGGATCAGGTGATGGATACCAATCTCAAGGGCGCATTCAACAGTATCAAGGCTGCTTACCGGCCAATGATGAAGCAGCGCGGTGGGCGAATTATCAACATTACCTCGGTGGTGGGTTTTTCCGGTAACGCCGGTCAGGCCAACTACTCTGCTGCCAAGGCGGGTTTGATGGGGCTGACCAAGTCGGCTGCCCGTGAGCTTGCTACGCGTGGGGTAACGGTAAATGCGGTGGCCCCCGGCTATATCGTCACCGATATGACCAGTGAACTGTCGGAAGATGTTAAGAATAAGGTACTCTCTGAGATCCCCATGGGACTGCTTGGCGAGCCTGAAGATATTGCCAGCGCGGTTGCCTATCTGGCCTCAGATGAGGCTCGTTATGTGACAGGGCAGGTTATTCATGTTAATGGTGGAATGTTTATGGGTTAATATAGTTATTTTCCAATAGCTATTACTCAATGAATTATTTATGAACCTCGGTTATTTGCCGGGAAAAAAGAGGGAGAAGAGAGATGTCCGTAGAAGAGAAACTTGTTGATATTATCGTTGAGCAGCTGAGTGTTGATCGTGAGAAGGTTGTGGCCAAGGCCTCCTTCGTTGATGACCTTGGAGCGGATTCCCTGGATCTGGTTGAGTTGATCATGGCCATGGAAGAGGCCTTTGATACCGAGATTCCCGATGAGCTTGCCGAGAAAATCACCACCGTTCAGGGCGCCATTGATCATATCAACTCCCTGTAAGCAAGATTATCAGGACGGGTTGCATCTGTCCTGACCCCGGCGGTTTGATGTCGGTATTCCCCCCCTCCCGAAGCTCGTTGACTGGTATTTGTTGCTGGCGATAGAACTCCGGAGGGGGCTTGTATTCTGTGGGGAAGCAAGGTGCGGATCTCCTGGTGGTGTCGATTTTCCCCCCTGGATGGTTTGGTGCCAGTGAACCCCAACCCTTGACCAATTCTGCAACGATATCCGTTGTTAAAGAGGTGATTGAAGGTGAGTAGACGAGTTGTGGTGACAGGTGTCGGTCTGGTAACCCCATTGGGAACCGGGGTTGACAAGACATGGGAAGGAATTTGCTCAGGTCGGAGTGGTGTTGATAATATCACCCGCTTTGATAGCAGTGATTTTGATGTCAAGATCGCCGCTGAGGTGAAAGACTTCAATGCCGAAGATTTCATGGCAAAGAAGGTCGCCAAGCATCTTGAACTTTTTGTTCAGTATGCGGTGGCTGGCGCGGGTATGGCCTTGAAGGACGCGAATTTTGTCGTCACCGAGGAAAACGCCACTCGGGTAGGATCCATTACCGGTACCGGTCTCGGCGGTTTGCCAACCATCGAAAAATATCACACGGTCTGTCAAGAGAAAGGGCCGCGGCGGATTACGCCGTTTTTCATCCCCATGGTCATCCCTAATATGGGCGCGGGCCAGATCTCTATTATTTACAAGACCAAGGGGCCGAACTTGGCCACCTGTACTGCCTGCGCTGCCGGCACCCATGCGGTGGGCGAAGCGTTTCGTTCCATCTCTCGAGGTGATTCCGATGTGGTAATCACCGGCGGTAGTGAGTCGGTGGTTTGTCCGTTGGCAGTGGGTGGTTTTAATTCCATGAAGGCTTTGTCTCGCCGTAATGATGATCCAACCAAGGCTTCGCGGCCCTTTGACCGTGACCGGGACGGTTTTATTATTTCCGAAGGCGCTGGCATACTGATTCTTGAAGAACTGGAACACGCCAAGGCACGCGGGGCAAAAATCTATGCTGAAATGGCTGGTTACGGTCTTTCCGGCGACGGCTATCATATGGCTGCGCCCCCTGAAGATGGTGATGGCGCGGTGCGTTGTATGCAGATGGCCCTAGCCGATGCTGGCATGAAGCCTGAGGACATCGATTATATCAATGCCCATGGCACCTCGACCCCTTTGAATGACTTGGTGGAAACCCGTGCCATCAAGACGGTGTTCGGTGACCATGCGAAAAAATTGGCGATTAGTTCCACCAAGTCCATGACCGGCCACATGCTGGGTGGCGCTGGTGGTATTGAGGCGGTATTTACTGCTCTCTCCCTGCATCATCAGATCGCACCGCCCACCATTAATCTCGAAAATCCTTCTGAAGAGTGTGATCTTGACTATGTGCCTAAGGTGGCGCGGAAGATGGAGATGCGGGCTGCTGTTTCCAACTCCTTCGGTTTTGGTGGCACCAATGCGGTAATCGTCATGAAAAGGTATGATGGATAGCATTATACCCGTTAAATTGTTAACTAGTGTCTGTCCATAAATGGTCTTTTTGCCCGATCTCTGCGTTATGTTCAAAAAATAATGCTCGGAATATCAAACATATGCCTGCGCTTATTTTTTTCGCATGCCTTGATCTCGAACAAAAATCCTCATTTATGGACAGACACTAAATAGAATTAAGGATACGGGATTGTGAAAATAGCAATTGGTTGTGACCACGGTGGCATTGATCTGAAGGAAACAGTGATTAGAGTTGTCGAGGATCTTGGTCATCAGGTGGACGATCAGGGTTGTCAAAATTCCGATTCGGTTGATTACCCGGATTTTGCCAAGTCAGTTTGCGCTAAGGTGCAGGCGGGCCAATGCGAGCGGGGTATCTTGCTTTGTGGCACCGGCATCGGTATGTCCATGGTGGCTAACAAATTTACCGGTATCCGCGCTGCCCTCTGTCAGGAGATTTTTTCTGCGAAGATGAGCCGTGAGCATAACGATGCCAATGTTCTCTGCATGGGCTCGCGCATTGTTGGCACTGGTTTGGCCGCGGAGGTTGTGCGGGCCTGGTTGATCACCGAATTTGCCGGTGGGAGGCATCAGCGTCGCATCGACATGTTCTAAAAACGGTTTTAAGTTTTAGGTGTTAGGTCTTAATCCCCCTCTCCATTCCTTCGGGTGTGGTGGGATAATAGTCGTTTGAACCGAAATTTATTTTTGAAAACTTAAAACCTAAAACTTAAAACCTAAAACTTTTATGAAGGTACCACCGTGTCTGTTTTGAAAAATTGTGATCCTGATATATTCCGTTCCCTCCAGTATGAACTGGAGCGGCAGACCAACCAGCTTGAGTTGATCGCTTCCGAAAATATTGTTAGTGAAGCGGTGCTTGAAGCGCAGGGGTCGATTCTCACCAACAAGTATGCCGAAGGGTATCCGCAGAAACGTTATTATGGCGGTTGCGAGTACGTTGATGAGGTGGAGCGGCTGGCCATTGAGCGGGCCAAGACCATCTTCGGCGCTGAGTATGCCAATGTTCAGGCCCACTCCGGCAGCCAGGCCAACATGGCGGTTTACTTCGCCACCCTGCAACCGGGTGATACCGTGCTTGGGATGGATCTCGCCCACGGCGGCCATCTCACCCATGGGGCCGGGGTTAACTTTTCCGGCCAGCTTTACAAATTTGTCTCATACGGGGTTGATAAAGAAACCGAGCAGATCGACATGGCCGAGGTTGAGCGGTTGGCGTTGGAGCATAAGCCGAAGATGATCGTGGCCGGGGCCAGCGCTTATCCCCGGGTGATTGATTTCGCTGCTTTTCGCAAGATTGCCGATATGATTGGCGCCTTGTTCATGGTTGATATGGCTCATATTGCCGGTTTGGTTGCTGCCGGGGTTCATCCCTCGCCGGTGCCGCACGCGCATTTTGTCACCACCACCACCCACAAGACCATGCGTGGTCCTCGTGGTGGTTTGATTTTGGCCAAGGAAGAGTTTGGCAAAGCCTTGAATAGCAAGATCTTTCCCGGCATTCAGGGCGGGCCGTTGATGCATGTGATCGCTGCCAAGGCCGTAGCCTTTAAAGAGGCCATGGAGCCAGGTTTCAAGGTTTATCAGCAGCAGGTGGTACGTAATACCCAAGCCTTGGGTGAAAAGTTGAAGAGTTTTGGCTTCCGGCTGGTGTCGGGGGGCAGTGACAATCATCTTTTGCTGGTCAACCTGGCTAACAAGAACATCACCGGTAAGGACGCTGAGCATGTGTTGGAAGATGCTGGCATGACCGTCAACAAGAATGCCATCCCCTTTGATACCGAAAGTCGTTTTGTTACCGGTGGCATTCGCATTGGTACTCCGGCTGTTACCACCCGCGGCCTTAAGGAAGCGGAGATGGAGAAGATCGGCGAGTGGATTAACCGGGCCATCGATAATCGCGATAATAAAGATGAACTGGCCAAGATCCGTTTGGAAGTGCGGCTGCTCTGTGACGAGTTTCCACTCTATCCAGATTTTGACCGGAGCGAAGAGTAGTCTTATGTTGGAAACCACCGATCGCCCTTCGTGGGATGAATACTTCATGTCCATTACCTCTCTGGTTGCCCAGCGTGCTACTTGTTTGCGGCGGCGGGTGGGGGCGATTCTGGTGCGCGATAAACATATCATTGCCACTGGTTACAATGGGGCGCCACGGAAGGTCAGTCATTGTTTAGAGGTGGGTTGTCTTCGGGAACAGCAAAACATCCCCTCTGGTGAGCGACATGAACTCTGTCGGGGGTTGCACGCCGAGCAGAACGCCATCATCCAGGCCGCTTTGCATGGGGTGAGTGTTGAAGGAGCAACCCTCTATTGCACCAATTCTCCTTGTTCGATCTGTAGCAAGATGCTGATTAATGCCGGGATTCAAAAGATTTATTACCGGGAAGGGTATGCTGACTTTCTCGGTGGGAAGATGTTGGAAGAGGCAGGGGTCGAATTGGTACAGTTTTAGATCAGTTGTCAATATATCTAAGGTGATAGATCATGAAATGTCCTTACTGCGGACATCTTGAGAACAGGGTGGTTGATTCTCGACTTAACAAGGAATACACCATTACCCGACGGCGACGGCTCTGTGAAGAGTGTACCCGTCGTTTTACCACCTATGAGCGGTTGGAAGTTACCATGCCGATGTTGGTTAAGAAAGATGGTCGTCGTGAAGCGTGGGACCGACACAAGGTGGTGGAAGGGCTGAAGAAAGCTTGCGAGAAGCGACCGGTGAGCATCGAGATGATCGACGAGTTTGTCGATGCCATGGAGCGTGAATTTCAGGATCTTGGTGAGCGTGAGATTTCGGTGGATATGGTTGGCGAGCGGGTGATGAAGGGTTTGAAGGATCTTGATGAAGTTGCCTATGTTCGTTTCGCTTCCGTTTATCGGCAGTTTAAGGATCTCAGCGAGTTCATGGACGAGCTGAAGGGAATGCTGGATAATAATCAGGGCAAGGGCAGTTGAGCTCTGATCTGAATTTTATGCGCTTGGCCTTGCGTGAGGCCAAGAAGGGATTAGGCTGCACCTCCCCTAATCCGGCGGTTGGTGCGGTGGTGGTGAAGAACGGCCAGGTGGTTGGCAAGGGCTATCACCAGCGAGCGGGCGAGCCCCATGCCGAGATCAATGCCTTGGTTGATGCCGGTGTAGCGGCCATGGACGCCACCATCTACGTAACTTTGGAGCCGTGCAACCATACTGGTCGCACCCCTCCCTGCACCAAGGCAATTCTCGCTGCCGGGATCAAACGCTTGGTGGTGGGCATGGCTGACCCCAACCCCATTGCCACCGGCGGCGCTGATTTCCTAGAGGCCCAAGGTATGTCTGTTACGCGCCAGGTATTGGTAGACCAGTGCCAGGCCATTAATCGTCCCTTTGCCAAGCATGTCACCACCGGCTTGCCATGGGTGATTATGAAGGCGGGGATGAGCCTTGATGGACGCATTGCTACCCATACGGGTCATAGTGGTTGGATCACCAATATGCAGTCACGGGCGGCAGTGCACCGGTTGCGTGACCGGGTTGATGTTATTTTGGTGGGGATCGGCACCGCCTTGGCTGACGATCCATCATTGACCACTCGTTTACCAAAAAGGGTGGGCCGTGACCCCCTGCGGGTGGTGCTTGATACAAACTTGCGTTTATCGCCCAGCGCCAAGATGTTGTCGCAGGAATCGTCAGCCCCTACCTGGATTTTTTGTGGGCCGAATCCTGATTCCACAAAGGTTGAGGTTCTGGAGGCGGCAGGTGCAAAGATCACCCCGGTTCCTCTTGCCGACACCGGTACCATTGAGTTGACTGCGGTGTTGCGGGAGCTTGGTCGGCAGCAGTTGAACTCTGTATTGGTGGAAGGCGGTGGCCAGGTGCATGGTGCCTTTTTACAGCAGCAATTGGTGGATGAGGTTAATCTCTACGTCGCGCCCTGTTTCATTGGTGGCGACGGGATGCCGGTGGTGGGAGGGATGGGGGTTGATACCGTCCAGGGTGCGCTGCGGCTTGAAAAGATGCAAACCCGCCGCTACGGCGACGATTTTTTTATCCAGGGGTTTTTGAAGAGCAGTTTTAAGTTTTAGATTTTACGTGTTAAAGTGCTGGAATAGTTTGTTTTTTTTTAGTGTGTTTGTTGTTTAAAGCTTAAAACTTAACACTTAAAACAAGGTTTTAAGACAATGTTTACCGGATTGGTATTGGGCAAAGGCAAACTGGTCGAGAAACGGCCATCTGGTGGCGGCATGGTCTTCGGTCTGGAGGCTGATTTTGATCTCACCGATCCCGAGGAAGGGGAAAGCATCGCCGTTAACGGTGTTTGCTTAACCGCCATGGGGATTAAAGATCGACGTTTCACCGTTGATGTCTCGCCTGAATCCTTGTCGCGCACTAACCTCGGCGATCTGGCGGTGGGCAGCGTGGTGAATTTGGAGCGGGCCTTACGGCTTGCCGATCGGCTGGGCGGGCACATGGTAAGCGGCCATGTGGACGCGGTTGCTTCCATCATTGAGCGCAAACCTGAAGGGGATTTTATCCGTTTCATCTTTTCTGTCCCCGCAGGTTTTGGTCGTTACATTATCGAGAAGGGTTCCATCTGTATCGACGGCATCAGCCTCACCGTCAACCATTGTGATGATAAAACCTTTTCGGTGGCGATCATTCCCCACACCCTGGAGATTACCACTCTGGGCAAACGGAAACAGGGTGATACGGTTAATATCGAGGTTGATCTGATCGGCAAATATGTTGAAAAGCTGCTGGCCGTCAAGGGTGGTGACGGGGCGGCGGAGAAATCAGCGCTTAATCCCGCCTTTCTCGCTGAGCATGGTTTTTTACGATAGTAAATATAATTGATATTTAAGTTGCTGCTGAATGCAATCAGTGGTGGCATTTTTTTGAGTAAATGCTTCTTACGCCTAGTGTTCAGGGCGGTTGTGGTGGTGAAAGAATGACGGTTAATACCATTGAGGAATGTATCGAAGATATTCGTGCCGGTAAGATGGTTATCCTTATGGATGACGAGGATCGCGAAAACGAGGGTGATCTCTGTATGGCCGCCCATCTGGTGACCCCGGATGCGGTTAATTTCATGGCTACCCATGGCCGGGGGTTGATCTGTTTGACTCTGACCCCGGATCAACTGGAAAAATTAAAACTGCCGATGATGGTTCGTGACAACCAGTCTCCTTATGAGACAGCTTTCACGGTCAGTATTGAGGCTCGTACAGGTGTCACCACTGGTATCTCTGCTGCTGATCGGGCCCGAACCATTCAGGTGGCGGCTCGTGAGGATGTGAAACCATCCGATCTGGTCAGCCCTGGGCATATATTCCCTCTCCGCGCTAAACGGGGCGGGGTTTTGGTTCGTACCGGCCAGACCGAAGGGTCGGTTGATTTGGCTCGTCTTGCCGGGCTCCAACCAGCTGGGGTGATCTGCGAGATTATGAAGGACGACGGCACCATGGCTCGGCTGCCGGATCTGAAAAAATTCGCCAAGAAACATAAGCTTAAGGTTTGTACCATTGCCGATCTCATCGCCTATCGGATCGAGAAGGACAGCCTTGTCCATCGGGCAGCCGAGACTAAGATGCCCACCTGTTATGGTGGCGATTTCACCGCCATCGTTTATACTAACGATGTTGACAACTATGAACATCTGGCTTTGATTAAGGGCAAGATTAATCCTGAAAAACCGGTGATGGTGCGGGTGCATTCCGAGTGTCTCACCGGCGATGTCTTTGGTTCCCTGCGTTGCGACTGTGGAAGTCAGCTGCATGCGGCGATGAAGATGGTGGAGAAGGAAGGCAACGGCGTCATTCTCTATATGCATCAGGAAGGGCGCGGCATCGGTCTGGTCAACAAGCTCAAGGCCTATGCCTTGCAAGATCAGGGCATGGATACTGTGGAAGCGAACCTGGAATTGGGCTTCAAGGCTGATCTGCGTGATTATGGTATCGGCGCCCAGATTCTTCGTGATCTTGGTATTCGCAAGATGCGTTTGATCACCAATAACCCAAAGAAGATCGTTGGGTTAGAGGGCTATGGGATCGAGGTTGCGGAGAGGTTGCCGGTTGAGGTTGAGCCGGGAGTGGACAATCTCGAGTATCTGAAATGCAAGAAAGATAAAATGGGACATATGCTGGATATGTTGTCTGGCGGTAACAAATAAAGAATACCTTCTAAAGGTTTTAATTTTCAAAATATCCAAATGTGGAGGAAGTAATGGCTAATTTTCTGGAAGGTAATTTAAGTGCGGAAGGCAAGAAATTCGGCATTATTGTTGCCCGTTTCAACTCTTTTATATCCGAACGTCTCCTGGAAGGTGCCATTGATTCGTTGCAGCGTTCCGGCGCTGCCAGCACCGATATCGATGTCGCCCGTGTCCCAGGAGCTTATGAGCTGCCGTTGGTGGCGCAAAAGATGGCGCGTTCAGGCAAGTATGATGCCGTAATCTGCCTCGGAGTGGTTATTCGTGGAGCCACCCCGCATTTTGATCTGGTGATCAACGAGGCGGCCAAGGGCATCGCCCAGGTGGGCATGGATACCGGTTTGCCGATCCTTTTCGGCGTTCTCACCACTGACAGCATTGAGCAGGCCATTGAACGGGCAGGTTCCAAGGCTGGAAACAAGGGCTCCGAGTGCGCCATGGCCGCCATCGAAATGGTCAATCTGTTGGGGCAGATATAATAATAAATGAGCAGTTTACGACGTAAGGCCAGGGAACTGGTTCTGCAATCTCTTTACCAGAGCGATCAAAGTGGCAAGCCGGTTTCTGAAACCTTCTTGCTCCTCCGTGAGCATTTTGAGATCAATAAGAAGGCTCTGCCCTATGCCACCGAGTTGGTGGATGGGTTGGTGGCGCATCATGATGAACTCGATCAACGTATATCCACTCAGGCGCAAAACTGGCGGATGGAGCGGATGTCCTTGGTGGACCGGAATATCATCCGCATTGGTGCCTATGAACTTTGTTTTAGGCCCGATATCCCGGCTCAGGTGGTGATTAATGAGGCCTTGGAAGTATCAAAGCGATTTAGTAGTGAAGAATCGGCCCCGTTTATCAATGGTATCCTTGATGGGATTGCCAAGGATGTCAAGCCGCAGACCCAGTTGGAAACCAAGAGTAGCAGTGTTGATACCGCCGCTAATGATTGAACAGCTCTGAGATCAGTTTATGGCCAAGGGACAAAGTCAGGAGTCGGCAGCGCCATCCTTGAATCGGGAAATCCTGGCGGTGGTACTGGGGTTTTTCGCTCTTTTTTTGTTGATCTGCCTGCTCAGTTACCTGCCCACTTCTTCTGCTCTTCCGGTGAAGAACTGGGGGGGGGTGGTGGGTAACCTCATCTCCTTGGCTCTGATGGGTGTTTTCGGTTTCAGTAGTTTTTGGATTCCCATTCTTCTTTTCCTTTTTGCCGTCCGGATATTTTTCTCCCGATTTTCCTTACAGGACCTCCCCTTTGTGTGTGGAGGGGTCACCGGTATTCTTATCGCCAGCAGTGGTCTTTTGGCCGCCACTGGGGTTGATTCTTTTGCCATCTTTGCTCATACCTTCCCTGCTGGTGGTACCCTGGGTACTCTGCTCTATTTTTATCTGGGTACTTATTTCGGTGGGCCTGGTTCCGTTCTTCTTTTTCTTCTGGTTCTCCTTGTCTCCCTGATGGTTTCGGTTCGTTTCTCCGTCTATGGTTTTGGCCGCAGGCTGGGCCAGACTTCCACGCTGGTTCGGGAGCGGCTGCGTAAGCAAGTGAAAGAGGAGGGGAGCATTGCTAAGGTTGGGGTCAAGAAAGAGCTTAAGCCTGAAGTACCGCCGGTAAAGGAATCTCCTGCCAGCGTTCCCAATGTTCATACGCCGGTGGCTCCACCCGAAGATAGCGGCGAGGATGATGAGTTTCAGACCCTGCCGGTTTCGCCCGGTAAGTACCAGCTTCCGTCCATTAATCTATTGGATAAGCCGGAACGGAGCGAGATGGTTGTTGATCGCGATCATTATTATGCGGTGAGCCGTCTGCTTGAGGAAAAATTAAAGGATTTTGGGGTGATCGGCAAGGTCGAGGGTATTTCTCCCGGCCCGGTGATCACCACCTACGAGTTTGCTCCGGCCCCTGGGGTGAAGATCAATAAGATTGTCGCTTTGGCCGATGACCTGGCCCTTGGCCTCAAGGCTGAAAGCGTTCGTATTGTTGGTTCTGTTCCCGGTAAGGCGGCCCTGGGGATTGAAATTCCTAACCCCGAGCGACATATTGTTTATTTTCGTGATATTGTTGCTGGTGAATCGTTTCTGAAAGCGGTTTCCCGACTTACCATCGCTTTGGGTATGGATGTGGTGGGTAACCCGGTGGTGGCTAATCTCGCCAAAATGCCCCATTTGCTCATCGCCGGGGCCACCGGCGCGGGTAAGAGTGTGGGGATCAATACCATTATCAGCTCGATCCTGATGAAATCAACTCCTGCAGAGGTGCGGATGTTGATGGTTGATCCCAAGCGGATTGAGCTTTCCGCCTATGAGGATATTCCCCATCTTCTTCATCCGGTGGTGGTTGATCCTAAACTAGCCAGCCGCGCGCTGCAGTGGGCGGTGCGGGAAATGGAGCGTCGTTATCAGCTCATGGAAGAGGCGCGGGTTAAGAGTCTGGCCGGTTATAATGAAGTCGCCGAAGAAAAATTGCCATTGATTATCATCATCATCGACGAGTTGGCTGACTTGATGATGGTTTCCTCCCGTGAGGTTGAAGATTCGGTGGCGCGTTTGGCGCAGATGGCTCGTGCCGCAGGGATGCATCTCATCCTAGCCACCCAGAGACCGTCGGTGGATGTGCTTACCGGCCTGATCAAGGCCAACTTCCCCACCCGTATTTCCTTCAAGGTTTCCTCCAAGATCGATTCGCGAACCATCATCGACACCAGTGGTGCTGAGCATCTGCTGGGAGCAGGAGACATGCTCTTCCTACCGCCGGGGGTAGCTAAGCTGCAACGGATCCATGGTGCGTACATCTCCGAGAAGGAAATCGAACGCATCGTTAACTTCTTGAAAGGGCAGGGTACCGCCAAGTATGAAGAGTCCATGCTTCAGATTACCGACGAGCCGGAGAATGACGGTACTGTTGAGGAGGATTATGACGAGAAATATGACGAGGCTTTGGCCTTGGTCTGTGAAGCGGGCCAGGCCTCCATTTCCATGGTGCAGCGACGTCTGCGGATAGGTTACAATCGAGCGGCGCGAATAATTGAGCGCATGGAACAGGAGGGGGTGGTCGGTGCCGCTGACGGCGCTAAAGCCCGTGAGGTTTTGGTAAGAAATTCTTATTGAGTTTTTTATCCTTGCCGAAACCGCTTAAATGCTTAACAGTGTTGATGTCAACTGCTGTATTTCCACCAGCTGAAAAAATAGCGACGAATAGATTACAGTCGGTGCTGTTGTATTCCGATAAGTAAGGTAAGAGAAACCAGTTACAAGGAGGTAACAAACTATGGAATGGCTATCTCCAGCGATCAATATGGAAAATGTGAAAACCATTGTCTATCACATGCCGGACGGACAGCCCTTGGCGTTACCGGTTCAGGGTTATGAAGATCTGATTGAATTTGGACCCGGTGATATCTGTGATACTTCTGAGGTTAACGGTATCCTTCATTTCTTCCCCAAGGGTAACTGTTAGTCAGTACGAATCGTGATGAATTTGAGGGCGCGTTCTTGCTATGCGAGGACGTGCCTTTTTTTATGTGATATCAGCTGTTAAGGGTTTAATTAGCAATGATCAAAACCGCTGTCGATCATCATGTGCATACTTTCCTCTGTCATCATGCCGTTGGCACCATGGAGGAGTACGTCCAGGCCGCAATTGAGTGTGGCCTGGAAGGGTTGGTTTTTCTGGAGCACCTGGAGATAGGCATAAATTATTTTGAAACCACCTGGCTCACCGAGGATGATTTTGCCTCCTACCATCAGGAAGGGCGAAGGTTGCGCGGCAAATACGGTGATCAGATCAATATCGGCCTAGGGGTTGAGGTGGGATATAATCCGGAGCGGGTGGATGAGCTTAAAGAATTTCTCGCTAAGTACCGGTGGGACCGGGTGGGCATCTCGTATCATTTTATGGAGGTTGCCGGTCATCATTATAATCTGTTGAGCCGGAAGCGTGAAAATATGGATGTTTTTCGTGGGGTGGGAGTCAGTAAGATTCTGGATCGATATTTTGCCGGTTTACTGGACGCGATATGTGAGTTGCCGGGGAATGTCCTTTGCCATCTTGATGCGGCGTTGCGGCACCACCCTGGTTTATGTCTCAGCCCCCATCACCTTGAGCAGATAGAGGCAATCCTGGCCGCGTTGCTGGAACGGAATATGGCTCTGGAGGTAAATACGTCCGGGTTCCCGTTGCGTAACGAGCCGTACCCGGCGTTAGCGATCATCCACCAGGCCGTTGCCTTGGGCCTACGCTTGGAAGCGGGTTCTGACGCGCATCGCCCTGAAGATGTGGGCCGTTATTTTTCTAATCTTTCAATCCTACCCGTGTAGGGTCTGGGTGCTTGTGGCCGTCGTCACCGCCCTTGTTTGGTGTTGGAGAAACGTGTTTTGCCCCATGCTCACCGGGTTCGGATGAGGTTTGTGGGATCAGGCGAGGTTGATGGTCAGTGGTAAGGTGTGCAAGGCACTGGAGACACTGTTGGTTGCGCCCAGTCGCCAATCTCTGCAGGAGACGTTGTCGCCAATAAGTTTGTCGATCTCCGCCACCACGCCATTGATGTTGATGATGGGATGACGGGTAAAGACCGTGGGCAGGCCATGGGTAAGGTTACAGGCCAGGCAACATCCCGGACGTTGACTTAGTTGCAGTTCGAAGAGAAGGGTGTTGTCAGTGGCGCGATGTTCAATGAAGGCCAGGCTGATATCATATGCGCCTTCCGAAGCGTCACCGAAAAGGGCTTCAAAAAATTGGTTGGCCCGGTGGGCTGGAAAGATTTCGGCCAACGTTTGTTGGTTGAAAATTTTGTTGAATTCGTTGCTGTTCATGGTGGCACCTCTTGCTCTTATGACTTGGCGGTGATTGTTTAATCGGAAATTATTTTTAGCAGCAAAAACTTTGTAACAGTACATCGGCCTTCAGTGACCGTCAAATCAAAATCCGTCAATTAGCAAATCAAAAAATACTTGTGTGACCCCTTCTCGGAGCAGATCATGTTGGGGCTTCGGCGTTGCAGGGGGATAGTCTCTGTGGTACATTGGCCGCCATGCAACAGACTCTTTTTCCCATGGGAGCCACCCCGCCGCAAAAGGCCGAGCCGGTGGTCAGTGAACAGGATCTCAATCCGGCTCAGTATCAGGCCGCCACCACCATGTCTGGGCCGGTGTTGGTTATTGCCGGAGCGGGTAGCGGTAAGACCCGGACTCTGGTTTACCGGATGGCCCATCTCATCGAGCAGGGCATCGCGCCTGAGAAGATTCTTCTCCTCACCTTTACCCGTAAAGCTGCCCAAGAGATGCTGCACCGGGCTTCTTTCCTCATCGACGAATCTTGTCAGCGGGTAATGGGTGGTACCTTTCACGCTGTTTCCAACCTTCTCTTGCGTCGTTACGGCCATCATCTTGGCTTTGCCCCCAATTTTACCATTATTGATCGTTCCGATGCCGAAGGCATTGTTAACTTGCTCAAATCCTCGTTGGCGATGGGGGTTGCCAATAGGCGCTTTCCTTCCAAGCGGGTGATCATTAACCTGATCAGCAAATCAGTAAATAAATCAACGCCCCTTGGCGAACTTCTTGATGATGAATTTGGTCATTTGGCCGAGTTCTTGGATGATCTGGTTCGTCTTTACGATCATTACCGCAAGTTCAAGCTTGAGCACGGGTTGATGGATTATGACGATCTGCTGGTCAACTGGCAGCGGATTCTTGAGATCCCAGAGGTGCAGCTGGAGATCTCAAACCGTTTTAGCCATGTGATGGTTGACGAGTATCAGGACACTAACCGCATTCAGGCCGGGATTGTTCGCGCCATTGCCCACACCCACGACAACGTGATGGTGGTGGGGGATGACTCGCAGTCCATCTACAGTTTCCGAGGCGCAGATTTCAAAAATATCATGGAGTTTCCCGATCTGTTCCCTGGCACCAAGATTATTCGCCTGGAGGAGAACTACCGTTCTTGTCAGCCCATCCTCACCGTCACCAATGCGGTGATCGAGCGGGCCGCCCAGCGTTACACCAAGTCGTTGTTTAGCCGCATTGAGGGTGGAGAGCAGCCGGTGTTGATGGGGGCGAGGGACGAAAGTGAGCAGGCCCGTTTTGTGGTGGAGCGGATTTTGGCCCATCAACAGGAGGGGATGCCGTTGCGCGAGATGGCGGTGCTGTTCCGCTCTGGATTTCATTCCTATAAGCTTGAGATGGAGCTTAATCATCGTCAGGTACCTTTTGAAAAACGAGGCGGGCTCAAGCTAACTGAATCGGCGCACACCAAGGATCTGCTTTCATTCCTGCGGGTCACCTGCAACCCCAGCGATCACCTCTCCTGGAACCGCTTGTTGCTGCTCCTTGATAAGGTGGGTCCGAAAACGGTGCAGAAGATTCTTGGCACCATTAAGGGTGCCGATGACCCCTTGACCATGCTCAAGGCATATCCGGCAGCTCCCACCTGGCGCAAAGGTTTTTCCGAGCTTGTGGATTTGTTGGTTTCCCTGTTGGGGCAAGGGCTGTCGCCATTGGAGCAGTTTGATCTGGTGATGGAATATTACCAGCCGATCTTTGAGCGCATATATCACGATGATTATCCCCGCCGCATGCGCGACCTTGAGCAGCTGCGGGTGGTCTTAGGTGAATATCCAGACCTACAGAGCCTCATTGATGCCACCGCCCTTGATCCGCCCGACAGCGGAGTTGATCATCAAGCCGATGCCAGCGATGACCGCTTGATTCTTTCCACCGTTCATTCTGCCAAGGGGCTGGAGTGGGATGCGGTGTTCATTATTCATTTGGTGGAAGGTAAATTCCCCTCCGGGCAGGCTGAGTTGCCGGATCAATTGGAAGAGGAGCGGCGGCTCCTTTATGTGGCGGCCACCCGCGCCAAGAAGAATCTTTATTTTATCTATCCTCGGCAGGTGGTGGGCTACGATCGCTCGCTCTCCATGGGCACCCTCAGCCCGTTTCTAGCTGAATTACCGCCCGGACTGCTTAGTACCCGTAGCGGCCTTACCACTCCGCCTGGATATCGGCGCTCGCCTGCTTCGCGGGCTCCTGAAATACCGAGGCAAAGTAAGGCAAGCCCAACCTTCACGGTGGGGATGGCGGTGAAACACCCATTTTTCGGCGAGGGCAAGGTTGAGGCGGTGGTGCCGCCGCGCTCGGTGGATGTGCAATTTCTTCGCCATGGCCGGAAAACCCTGCATCTCGATTATGCCAAACTGGAGGTGGTGGGCTGATGGACTATCAAGAGGCTTGGCAATTTCTCGATAACCTGCAATTTTTTAAGATCAAACTCGGCCTTGAGAGCATGAACGGCTTTCTCGACGCGGTGGGGCATCCGCAACAGCGGCTGCGTTTTATCCATGTTGCCGGTACCAATGGTAAGGGTTCGGTGTCGGCGACCTTGTTGGCAATCCTTGCTGAGGCGGGATACCGGGTGGGGTTTTACAGTTCGCCCCATCTTAGTTCGGTACGGGAACGATTTCGCATCAACGATACCTTTATCCCCGAAGAAGAGTTCGCGGCCATTGCCACGGAAATTCGTGCGGTGTTGGGGGAGCGGCAGATTACCTATTTTGAGTTCACCACTGCCGTGGCCATGCTTTGGTTTGCCAAGAGCGAGGTTGATGTAGCCATTCTTGAAGTGGGGATGGGCGGCAGGCTTGATGCCACCAATGTGGTTACCCCTATGGTTAGCGTGATAACCAACGTCTCCATGGATCATGAAGCGTATCTTGGCAACACCCTGGCCGAGGTGGCCTTTGAAAAGGCGGGGGTGATTAAGCCTGGAGTGCCGGTGGTGTCGGCGGTGGCAGATGATGCCAGCGGGGCGGTGGTGGTAGAAGCGTGCCGAGAACGAGGCGCGTCATTGCGGTTGTTGGGGCGAGATTTTGCCGGAGTAGCGGTTGGCCCGCAGGAATGGAATTATCGGGGAGTAAGCGAACAGTTAGCGGCCATGGCTGGTCTACCGTGTAGGTTGGGAGGCGTTCATCAGATCGCTAATTCTGCTTTGGCGGTTGCCACCCTGGAGGCTTTGGACCAGGAGTTGCCGGTGAGCGAGGAGGCGATTCGCAAGGGGCTTGCGGTAGTGCGCTGGCCGGGACGGATGGAATATTTTTGTCTCAATGGTGCCACTGGCGTTGAGGTTGCCTGCCCGTCGGGGTCTGCGGCAGGTTTGGCCGTTGATCCGAACCTCCGCCGTTACCTCCTTGATGGCGCTCATAATCCCGCCGGGGTAGAGGCTTTGTGCAAAGCCCTTGCCGGCACCTTTCCCCATCACCGGGTGATCATGGTCTGGGCCAGTATGGCCGATAAGGATGTGGCGCCGATGTTGGCTGAAATCGCTCCTCTGTGCGCACGAATTATTTTTACCCGCCCGGAAAGCGATCGATCTGCTGAGACCGCACAACTCATGGCCTTGTTGCCGGATTTTGCTCAGAATCGGGCGGGCGGCGCGAATACCGTTGCCGAGGCCCTTGATCTTGCAGCCCAAGAGGCTACGGCTGAGGATTTGATTGTGGTGGCCGGTTCCCTGTATCTGATTGGCGCTGCCCGTAAGCTTCTTTTGGGCGAAGTGGTTAAGTGATGGACGACGGGTTTTTCTTCAGTGGCGTAGATGATGCGACTATCCGTCGTGAACGGGGCAAGGCGAGAGATCTTCGCCGTACCCGTTGGTGGAAAAACAAGATCGCCCAGAGGGTCTGTCACTACTGTGGCCAGGTGACGGCCATGGAAGAACTGACCATGGATCATCTTGTCCCCTTGGCGCGAGGGGGGCGTAGTGTCAAGAATAACCTGGTTCCATCCTGCAAGGAATGCAACAACCTTAAGAAAACCATGCTGCCCATGGAATGGGAGGATTACATGGAGCGGCTTGATCAACAGTAACCTTAGTCGCCCATGCAGATGCCTATTTCTCTCGCGGTCATCAATTTGTCGCTGTCCATAGGGACTTTCTTCCGTGATTGGATCGCTTCCGCCAGCGGCACCGCTTTCATGGTCGGGGTGCTCAAGGCCACCATATGGTCAAAGATTCCTTCCTCAGCCATCCTTACTGCCGCAGCGCCAAATCGTAACGCCAGCAACCGATCAAAGGTGGTGGGGCTGCCGCCACGTTGCAGGTGACCAAGAACCAGCGAGCGGGTGTCTTTCTCCAGGCAGCAGTTTATTTTATTGGCAACCCATTCGCCGATCCCGCCCAGAACCTTTTCTGCTCTGCCCATCTCACCTTCTTTGCCCATCACCTCGTCGACTCCTAGAGGTTTTGCCCCTTCGGCAACCACGACGATGGCGTAATGTTTTTTGTGCAACTCGTTGTCCTCAATCTTCTCACAAACCTTAGCCATATCAAAGGGGATTTCCGGGATCAGGATAACGTCAGCGCAGCCGGAGATTCCGGAGTTCAGGGCAATCCATCCCGAATCGCGGCCCATCACCTCTACCACCATCACCCGGTCGTGTGACTTGGCGGTGGAGTGGAGTTTGTCCAGCGCTTCAGTGGCGGTGGATACGGCGGTGTCAAAACCGAAGGTGCGTTGGGTGGCCTGGAGATCGTTGTCGATGGTCTTGGGTACTCCGATCACCGGCATCCCTTTCTCGGTGGCGAAGCGATGGGCAATCTCCAGGCTGCCGTCACCGCCCACGGCGATATGGCAGTAAAAGCCCAATCTGTTGAAATGTTTCATGATTTCATCGGATACATCGTGGTTCTGGTATTCACCGGTGACTGAGCGAACCGGCATCTCAAAAGGGTTTCCTTTGTTGGTGGAGCCGAGGATGGTGCCGCCGGTGGGGGTGATATCCGCCACCATTTCCGGGGTCAGGCGGATCAATTCTTCCGGGGCCAGTAGGCCGCGATAGCCGCTGCGGCTACCATAAACCTCCCAACCACGGGCATGGGCTGACATAACCACTGCGTAAATCACTGCGTTGAGGCCGGGAGCGTCGCCGCCGCCGGTGGAAATGACGATTTTTTTCATCCTAGTTTGTCTCCAGCCTTTGGTTGGTATAATTGATGGGAACTTTTTCTATTTGACCATACCGTTGGAGAAATACTAAGTTCAAGCATTTTGTTATTATAATCTCGTAGATTGCATCTTATCTTGCGTTTAGGGGAGGGGAGAGGTTAGGCTTGTAGGGTGTTTTAGGGACATACCCCTTGACTTATTGGCACCTGCAACTTAAATTGCTTAAATACATTTGCTATTCCGATGTTAATTATGTCGCTCTTATCGTTGTGTGACGATCTGGTGACCGAACATCTTATTGTAAGGAGGTTTTTTTTATGTTTACAGCAACGGATCTTGCGATCAAGAACCTGAAAGACTACATGTCGCAGAACAGTATCGATTCTGCGATTCGTGTAGCCATCATGCAGGGCGGCTGAGCCGGCCCCTCTTTGGGATTGGCTCTGGATGAGCCAAAAGACAACGACGACGTTTTTGATCAGGAAGGCATCAAATTTCTGGTAGACAAAGCCCTTCTGGTTCAGTGCCAGGAGATTAAGGTTGATTTCATTGATGCTGGGCCCCGTTCCGGGTTCTCCATCTCTTCGCCGGTACCCATCGGCGGCGGTGGTGGCTGCGGCAGTTCCTGCGGCTCCGGTGGTGATTCCGGTGGCTGTGGCACCGGGGACTCAGGCGGCTGCGGCTGTTGATGAGTTGATTAAAAAAAAGCCTCTGGCCGTTTTCGGTCAGGGGCTTTTTTTTGTTTGTGGCTGTTCGTTTGCGGGAGGAGGGGATTATGGAAAGCAAGAAGGTATTGGCAACATCTTTGACCGAAGCACAGGGGCAGGCATTGATCCGATTGGCACGTTCCGTTATCTCCGCCCGTCTAGCTGTGGAGGCGGAATCTTTATCGGTAAGTGATGATTCGGCTGTTCTTAAGCAAGCTGAGCTACAGCAACACCGTGGCGTTTTTGTCACCTTGACGGTCGGCGGGCTGTTACGCGGTTGCATCGGCTCCCTGGTTGCGGTTAGTTGCATTGTTGACGGGGTTCGTGAAAATGCTCTCAATGCCGCCTTTGGTGACCCCCGTTTTGCGCCTCTTTCGGTTGCGGAGTTGGCCACCATCGAGATCGAGGTCAGTATCCTTTCTCAACCGCAATCTTTGGATTATGCAGATGGTGATGATCTTGTCGCCAAGCTGAAGCCCAATGTTGACGGGGTTATCATCGCCAAAGGGGGGGCGCGGGCGACCTTTCTTCCCCAGGTGTGGGAGCAGCTTCCTGAGCCAGAGAGTTTTCTCAGCCACCTCTGTCAGAAAGCCATGCTCAACACCGACGCCTGGCGCGATGGTACCTTAGCGGTGCAGACCTATTCCGTGCAGTATTTCCATGAGTGCCGGTCAATGTAGGGTTTTTTTAAAATTGCCCAGGTAGTTGATAAAAAATACTCACCAGATGTATTTTGGTTTTTTGACCATCTCCGTCGTTCCCTGTCGATAATTTTCTGCCAGCAGCACTAGAATATAACTGTCATCCTACCCGGAAGTGCAAACAGTAGACATTTTCCTGACCATTTAATTGGCCAAGGTGTTTGTATGTCGGTAGATTCCAGCGTATAATTTCATCCATTACTTCCACCAATAAAAGGGCTATGTTATGGAGGTACCTTCTCATGATTATCAGGAATAGGCCGTTCCCCGGTTTGAACCGTAGGAGTCGTACTTCAATGCGTCCCGTTTTTTATTCCAACCGATAGGATCAAAGATATGGATGACGATCTTAAAAACACAAGCGTCAAAGGGTTTTGGTGGAAGCGGTTTTTCTACTCGGTCACTGGCGCGACCAATGACTTTGAATTAGGTCCCAACTGGTTTGCCTCGGTGATGGGCACCGGCATTATTGCCAATGCTGCGGCTTCGTTACCTCTGTTATCAGACCAACTTCACGGTTTTGCCCTGGTTGTCTGGTGCTTGGCTTCTTGTATGTTGATCGGTCTTGTCTTGGCGACATGCGTTCAATTGCTCCAGGGGAAAAGTGTCTGGGGAAAGCATTTCAGCGACCCCATGATGGCACAGTTTTATGGGGCGCCGCCAATGGCCATCCTCACCATCGCTGGGGGAACTCTTTTGCTGGGTGATCATGTTGTCGGCCTGGCATTGGCCCATGAAATTGCTTGGGCTCTCTGGGGTGCAGGCACCATAACCGGTCTTGCCTTTGCGATAATTATCCCTTATCGATTGTTTACCAAATTTAAGGTGCGACCGGACTCCGCCTTTGGGGGATGGCTAATGCCCGTTGTCTCGCCCATGGTATCGGCGACAATCGGAGCCATGCTTGTTCCCTACGCCCCGGTGGGCGTATTAAGAGAGACCATGTTCTACCTTTGTTTTTCCATGTTTGGTTTAAGTCTTGTGGCGGCGCTCATTATCATCTCAATGATCTGGAGCCGGTTGGCACATCATGGCACTTCCGGTACCTCGCGGGTACCAACCCTGTGGATTGTTTTAGGCCCCTTGGGGCAATCCATGACTGCGGCGGGAATACTGGGTACCGTTGCTAAGGGTGCGCTACCTTCTCAACTTGCCCATGGGTTTGAATTGTTTGCGGTGCTGTACAGTGTGCCTATCTTTGGATTTGTATTCCTCTGGACCTGTCTTGCAACTCTCTTAACCCTTCGTGCCCGGCGCCGACAAATGAAATTTGCCCTGACCTATTGGGCATTTACCTTTCCTGTGGGTACCTGTGTCACTGGCATTGCCCAATTGGCGCACCATACCGCTCTGCCCATGTTTAAATGGGCCAGTATTCTCTATTATCTAGGATTGCTCATCGCCTGGGTAGTGGCTGCTTTTGGCACCACCAAGGGGATGGTAAAAGGACATTTGTTCCGGCCTCCGCCATCATCAGGCTCCCCCATCGTATCTGTCAAGGAGCCTATTAATTAAGGCGACAAAGAAGATGATAGGTAGTTCCTTCCTTATCTTAGAATTTGTTCTTTGTTTTGAGTGAAGTTGTACCAAGTCAACTGTGCCCTATGCTCTTATGGTTATGCAATTATGCAAGTCTGTCCCGGTTCTCTCATCTGGGATGGTTTCGATGCTGAACCTTAGGATGCTCAATCGTTGGACTTATAAAAAAGTCTCCGTTGATTTGATTTGGCAGGGGAGTCTCTTGCAATCACCACCAAGGTGGGATGGTAAGTAGTTAAAGATGGGAATGTATTCTGCGGAACGCATCCCCATCTTCTTTATATTTACGGCGTTACCAGTCGGTAACGTTGTTATTGTTGTGCTGTTACGAACCGGTAATTCTTACAAATCAAAAGGACCCTAATCCGTTAGCTTAGGGGTGGCATAGCCCTTGCTGTTATTATTAAACGAGAGAAAGTGAAGTCCCTTCAAAGATTCAGGAGATGGAAAGGAGGCGATTGCATGTCGTCAATGGAAATGGTGCATCGTTCCGGCAAGAAAAAGGCATAGCGGCTGTGAATAGCCATAGGGTGGTGGCAACGGTGTTTACCGTTCTGGCCTCTGCTTTCATGGTTGAGACTACCAACACGTAATATTTCAGGTTATTCAGGTTTACAAAGACATGGAAGATCTCTACTACTGGCGGATCAATAATAACAAGATAGAGAATCCGAGCACAGTAATGAGCATTGGTCCTACCTGATAAAATGGCCGCCAGCCTCCTCCTTCCCCCCTCCCTCTCAGCAGGCTCATGTCCATTTTAGGGCTGGAACTTTTTTTTGATTATTGTATTTTATTGTTCGCAATATTTGTAGTAAGTAGTCGAAAAATACGTTGTAATAATTCGGTTAATGTCGTGGTCAGGTATGCTGCCTTTTGGCGCTTATTATTGATGTTAGGTGGAAATAAATAAAATCGATATTAGATAATTGTTACCTTTTGTATTCTTCTTGCTCAACGTAGGAAACTAATAATAAATGCTGAGTTCACATAAAATTAAGACATACCAATCCTATGCAATTCTTTTCATAGTATTTCAGGCTGTTTTTATCAGTTTGCTGTTTTATCTGAAGGATCAGAAAGAAAATCAATATTTTGAAAAAGTATGTAATAAGCAGTCCGCAGAATTTCATTCAACGCTAGATATCTATAGTAACTTGGCCAGAATAACCCTGGAGGAGATAATTATTACACCTTCTGTGGTCAATATTATGGCAGAGGCAACAAATGCCAATGATAACGAGAGAAAAAGATTAAGGCAGAGCCTTTATGAGAAGCTGTTGCCTACCTACGGACGTATAAGTAAAAAATATTTACGTCAGGTTCATTTTCATTTTGCTGATGGAAAAAGTTTTCTGCGCATGCATAAGCCGGAGAAATTCGATGACTATCTTTTTGATGTCCGCCCGACGATTAAGAAGGTCAATGAAGAGCAAAGATATGTTGAGGCCTTTGAGTTAGGAAGACATTATCATGCATTTCGCTTTCTGGCGCCAATTAACTTGAATGGTCAGCATCTGGGTAGTGTGGAGACCGGGGTGCCTTTTTTTCTTCTACAGAGGACATTAAATCAACATTTTCCGGGCGATTACTTCTTTATGCTCAAGAAAAAAGTTGCCAGTAGTAAACTTTTTCAAGATTCTTTGGATAATTATATTCCCACTGATTTGTCTGAAGATTATTTGCATGAAAAAGTTGATATGATGCCGGAGAATATCGTTGATTCGCACTTTTACCATTGAGGATAAAATCCGTCGGCAAATAAATTCACGAATCCGTAACACAATCTCGCCCATGCTTGCCCAGGAAGGATTATTCTCTACAGCAATCTCGGTGAATGGGGCTGATTTTATTGTAGCTTTTATGCCGGTAAAAAATATTGAGCAGGAGACGGTGGGCTATTTCATCTCCTATTTCGAAGATCCGGTGGTTAGTTCTTTTGTCAGGAATTTGTATTCAGTCTATATAATCATTTCAGTTCTTTTTATGCTTATTTTGATTGGTCATAAACGTTTTACTCATCATCTCCTGAAACGGTTGCTTTTTCAGCAAACTCTTATTGATTCAATCCCTACCCCTGTTTTTTATAAAGACATGGAAGGCAGGTGCAAAGGAGGAAATAAATCTTTTGATAATTTATTCGGTTGCTCTGGGCCTCTCGGGGCAAGCCACTCTATCGATGAATTTTTGCTTCCGGAAGATGCAGTCCGTCATCATGAAATAGATATGGAGCTTATTGCAAGGGGGGGGAGTCATCGTAGTGAAACTTCTTTGATATATCCAGACGGCACTACCCACAATCTAATTATTTCAAAAAATGGTTTTGGTTCGTCGGCTAACCTGGATGATATTGGTATTATTGTCTCTGCTGTAGATATAACAGAATTAAAACATGCAGAAGAAGCTCTCCGTGCCTCTCATCTTGAGTTAGAACTTATCTTTAATACCGCAGCCGGCGGTATGCGGGTAATAGATAAGAATTTTAAGATAATAAAGGTTAACGATACATATTGTAATATGGTGGGAATGGATCGGGAAAAACTGCTTAATTCCAAATGTTACGATAGCTTTTCCGGTGGTGCCTGTTCCACCCCGAAATGTCCATTGACCCGCATTATGAAAAGTCCTGTGGCAGTAGAAGGCGAGGTCGAGAAGTATCTGCCGGGGGGGCGTTCTATTTATTGTGTGGTCAAGGCCCAGCCTTATTATGGTTCCGGCGGGAAATTGCTTGGTATCATAGAGGATTTTAGGGATATTACCGATCGAAAAAAAGCTGAGATTGATTTGAAGCTTGCTAAGGAGGAGGCCGAAAGGGCGAATCAGGCCAAAAGTGATTTTTTGGCTAACATGAGCCACGAGATTCGCACCCCCATGAATGCAATTATTGGGATGAATCGCTTGGCCTTAGAGCAATCTCCTACTCCTGCGGTTCGATCTTACCTGGTAACTGTCCAGCAATCGGCAGATGCTCTTCTTGCCGTTCTTAATGATATTTTGGATTTGTCTAAAATTGAGGCTGGACAGCTTGAAATTTCAGAACGTCCTTTCCATTTGTTCAAGGTTGTTGAGTCAATTGCTTCAACTTTCGCTGAAAGTCTTACCCAAAAGGGTAATCAACTCAAGGTTGATATTAACAAAGACCTTCATTCTGCCTTATTTGGTGATGATAATCGGTTACGTCAGGTGCTTGGTAATCTGCTCAGCAATGCCGTAAAGTTTACCGAGAACGGGACGATCACCATCAACTGCAGCGTGCAGGAGGAAAATCGTGATGACCTTGAACTTAAATTTTCGGTCAGCGATACTGGAATTGGTATTCCGGAAAACTTGGAAATAGATATTTTTGATAATTTTCGGCAGGCTGATAGTAGTATCTCCCGGGAATATGGTGGTACTGGCTTGGGGCTTGCTATTTGTAAGCAATTGGTAAAGGTCATGCAGGGGGAAATTTGGGTGCAGAGTCGGGAGGGAGAAGGCAGTTCATTTTTCTTTACCGCTAAGTTCAAGAAGGTTTCTCTGAAAGAAGTTGATGTTGGTCAAAATCCAGACGTTGACCAATGGGGGACCTGTAATGATTTAAATATTTTGGTGGTGGAAGACAATTTTATTAATATGGAGTTGATCCGTATTGTCCTGGAGCAAGCT
>JAQYVW010000157.1 GCA_030145325.1 Desulfurivibrionaceae bacterium | reverse complement strand
CAGATAAGAGCCGGGGTACCGGTCTTGGCTTGGCCATTGTCAAGAATATCATCGACAGCCATGGTGGCCAGTTGGAAGTAGAGAGCCAGGAAGGGGGGGGGACCACCTTCCGGCTCATCTTGCCTGGCGCGTAATTACTTTTTGTTTTTGTTCAGTTCGGCCAGCATGTTGTCGCGGATGCTTTTTAACTCATTGTAGTTTGAGTCGGCGTTACCCTCAACTTCCGATTGTTTCTTCTTGATCTCATCGACCTTGGCCTGAACCTTTTCGGCATTGATGGTCAGATCCTGGGTGCCGAACAGGGAAGAGGCGAGATAGCGGAATGAAAACTGCATCAGGGCGATGTCGTCCTCGCGGATCTTATCTAGTTCCTCTTTGTCTACATGGTATGTGTCGAGGAAAGAACTCTCGAAAACGAAGCGGCGGAACTGATCCAGGTCGGTGCTGGCCATGAAGAACATCCGTTGTGCCTTCTCGCTTAAAGTCGCCTGCGGGCCGAAAGATTTGCGCCGCATAACCAGCGCCATCCAGTCTGTATTCATTTCATCGCAAAGATCAACGCCCTGATCTGCGCGCCATTCCCTGATTGTCCATTCCTTGCTTTCCTCATGGCCCTTGCAATGAGGTTCCTTGATAAGGAAGAAGAATTGCTGATCATTGGCTTTTGCATCGTCCTCATCCGGGCGTTCGTGGAAGTTGGCCATCCCTACCGGGTAGTAACGACAGGTGGTTGGGCGGGATTCGTAAATCGTGCAGCCCTCAGGGGTGACAAAGGGGCAACGGTTTTCTTCGGTCAGCTTCATCCGGACCCCTGGCATGTCAGTCTTTTCCAGAAACACCGGCGTAGTATATTGATGAATAAATTCCGGGGCGTCGAGTTCAAGGCGTTTGCGGAGTCTGAGGATGTCAAACGGAGTAAGAGTGATGTTGATGTTGCCGCAACAGGCAGTAAAGCAACTGACTCCGGGATGGCAGCGGAATTTAATGTTGCTGTCCAGGGTCAGTTTGGCCGGCATGACGTGACTGGGGTTCTTTTCGGTGCCAAAAAGGGATTTGGCGTTGCTAGGGTCGGAAGATGGTTGGTCGCTCATGGTTCATTCCTTTATATGTTGCGTTGACAAAGAAGCGAGAAATGCGCTGGGCAATCTTTGTGGTTACCTGGTTAGATAGTTGGATCGGCAAGGTAACCATAATTTATAGGTGCAAGTGGTATCGAAACAAAAGGCCCAATGTACATTGTTTTTATCATCCCGGAGGGTGCTAATTACAAATAGCCAAAGTTGCTAAGGGTTCGAGTATACAATTGCAATTCATTTGCGGCACACATTAATCATCACCTTGGCCGGTGTCAAATTCATAATGCAGCAGGAGAGGCAGAGGTGGGGAGGGAGGTGTGGCGAATGTTTTTTTATGGTGGGGAAAAGTTCATGAATTAAGTGGGCAGTGGTGGTTTATATTCATGGAGCGAGAGCTATGGGTTGAGCATAGTTTTTTCTTGACATTTAGCAGCTGAAAAATTATACAATCCTCTGGATAAAAACTGAGTGACCCCTCATTTTGTTTCATGTTTCTCGTTATTATTCGCTCTCTTTTGGAAAAATTAGTCGTATCGGTAGGTTACCTGCTGGGTATTGTCTGCCAAGTGTAGCTAACGATAAGTTATTGTTTCGGAATCAGAGGTATCAAGGCCGTGGTTTTGTATTGGTAATCAGTTGTTGGGCAGTGCTTTTGGGCTGTTGTTTACATCTGTATTTCTGGTCATGAAGCGGTTCAGGTATATAAAGAAAAAAATCGGTTTTGCGCTAAGGTGAGACCGGAAATTACAATCCTATTGAGGAGGTAGTTGAATGCCAAGTTTTGTAGATCCTTCCAAGTGTGATGGTTGCAAGGGTGGAGATAAAACCGCTTGCATGTACATCTGTCCCAATGACCTGATGGTCTTGAACAAGGAGGAGATGAAGGCTTATAATCAGGAGCCGGATGCCTGCTGGGAGTGCTACTCCTGTGTTAAGATCTGTCCTCAGGGTGCCATCGCTGTTCGTGGATACAATGACTTCGTCCCCATGGGCGGTCTTGTTCATCCCATGCGTAGTGCAGATTCCATCATGTGGACCATTAAGTTCCGTAATGGTAACATGAAGCGCTTCAAGTTCCCCGTTCGTACCACTGCTGAAGGCGCTGCCAATGCTTATGTTGGTCAGACCGGCTGCAACCTTGATGACGAGATCCTGCTTCTTGAGACCGAGCTGCCCACCCCTAAGAAATAAGGTGGCGTTTGTTTCTTTAAGTTAGAAAGAAAATTGTTTTTCAAATAATTTAGGAGGAATCCGATTATGGCATTACCGAATAAGCCGTTGGGCGAGCTGCCCGCCATTGCCAATCCTGAAATTGTCGAGCACACTGTTGACGTTCTGATCGTCGGTGGTGGTATGGCCGCTTGCGGCACCGCTTTCGAGATCATGAAGTGGGCTCCCGCCGATCTGAACATCAAGTTGGTTGATAAGGCTTCCATGGAGCGTTCCGGCGCTGTTGCCCAGGGCCTTTCCGCTATTAACACCTACATCGGCGAGAACCCCATCGAGAATTATGTAAAGATGGTTCGTAACGACCTGATGGGTGTTGTTCGTGAGGATCTTATCTAC
>JAQYVW010000156.1 GCA_030145325.1 Desulfurivibrionaceae bacterium | reverse complement strand
CGCTCTATTATCCATGATCAAGGTATCTCGATTCCTGGATTGAAAAAACTTTTAACCTTGGTGCCTTGTTGGGATGTCGCAGAGTGCCCAAATGAAGTGCATGGCTGCTGTAAGGCCAAAATTGACTGGGCCGTACCAAGGACAGTACACCGTATCGGTGATGAAGAAGACCGGAAGCGGGCTAAAGCTGCAGATCTAGAGAAGCAAAAAAAGGTCGTTTCTGGAAAAAAGCAAGTATCACCTGGGTGATTTTTGGTGGTAGGCGGTCTGCTGAAACTGCGGCAAAAAAAGCTTGCGGTTGATGTCGGCTGTTCGTTCAGGTGAAAAACCAAGAAAAAGGGGATTGCGTTATCATACGTAATCCCCTTTTTCTTGGTTTAGTGGTTGGGGGTGGCAGTTACAAATTGTCATCAGGCAACAATTTGTATTTACTGATCTTGCGGCGGAGGGTGTCCTTGGAGATGCCAAGTTCACGGCAGGTTAACATCTTCTTCCATTTGTTCTTAGTCAGCGAGGCGGCGATCGCCGCTTCCTCAATGGCGTCCAGGGTTTGCGAAGCACCGGCCATGGGGAACACGGCCAGCGGCCGGAATTTTTTGTCGCTCGTAGGGGCAAAGGGCTCGGGAAGATGTTCGGGCTGAATGAAGCCGCCGGGGCAGAGGATAAAGGCGTATTCAATGATGTTTTCAAGTTCGCGGATGTTGCCTGGGAAGTCATAATGCATGAGGATGGAAAGGGCCTCATCGGAAATCCCGACGATGTCTTTTCCCTGCTGGGCACTGAACTTAGAGGCGAAATGCTCAATGAGAAGAGGGATATCCTCCATCCTTTCGCGTAGGGGAGGCAGTTGTATTTTTACCACGTTAAGACGGTAAAAGAGATCCTCGCGGAAGGCGTCTTCCTTGACAAGGGCCTGCAGGTCCCGGTTGGTGGCAGTGATGATGCGGACATCTGCCTGTATTGGCTCGTTTGAGCCCAGGGGCTCATAAATTTTCTGCTGGAGCACTCTAAGGAGTTTTACCTGGAGCGATGCGGGGATGTCACCAATTTCGTCGAGAAAGATGGTGCCTCCCTCAGCGGCAGCAAAGCGCCCTTGCTTGTCTTTTTTTGCATCGGTAAAGGCCCCTGCTTTATAACCGAAGAGCTCTGATTCAAGAAGTGTGTCCGGCAGGGCGCCGCAGTTAACCGTAATAAACGGCTTGTTGCTGCGCGATGAAGAATTGTATATCGCCCTGGCCACCAGCTCCTTACCTGTACCGCTGTCGCCTAAGATCAGGACATTGCTGGGGCTGCGGGCAATTTCCGGCAGGATGTTGAAGATGCGCTGCATGGATGGACTTTTTGAGATGATCTCATCAAAGGTGTAGCGCATGGTGAGCTGCTTACGGAGGCTGTCAAGAACAGAAAGGTCTCGGAAGGTTTCAACGCCACCGAGGACATTGCCTTCATGGTCCAGCAGGGGGGCGGCACTGATCGAGATGGGTAGCCTTTTTCCTGACCGCGTTTCAATGGAAATGGAACGATTGGTCACCGGTTTGCCGCTGTACATCGATTGGGCGATGGCGCATGATTTTCCGCAGATAGATGAGTGAAAAACGTTGCTGCAGTACTTGCCGATGGCATCGTCACGATGCCAACCCGTTATTTGTTCGGCGGCCCTGTTAAAGGAGGTGATCTGCCAGTTGCGATCAACGGTAAATACGCCGTCAGCAACCGAATCTATAATCATATCGTTTTTAATGGTGTCGGTGATGTCGCGGAAGGTCTCCACGCCGCCGATGACATTGCCCTCAAGGTCAAGGAGTGGGGCCGCGCTGATCGAAACAGGAATGGTTGACCCGTCTTTGCTTTTCATGAAAATGGAGCGATCAACGATTTCCTTGCCGAGGTCGATGGATTGGTTGAGTATGCATTCTTCTCCGCAGACCGAAGAGTGAAATATGCCACTGCATCGTTTGCCGACGACCTCGTCGCGTTTCCAGCCGGTAATGGTCTCGGCCGCACGATTAAAGGAGGTGATTTGCCAATCCTTGTCCACCGTAAAAACGCCGTCAGCAACGGAATCAAGGATGAGGGCATTTTTCATGGTGGCGGTAATGTCGCGAAAGGTTTCCACGCCGCCAATAACATTGCCGCCCGGATCGAGAAGGGGGGCGGCGCTGATGGAAATAGGGATTTTGTGACCATCCTTGGTGGTGATCGTCATGGCATGGTCGGTAATGGTGTTCTTATCTTGAATCGATTTGGCCAGGCTGCACTGGTCTCCGCACATGCTCGAGTTGAAGATGTTATGGCATTTCTGGCCCAGGACTTCTTTGCGAGACCAGCCGGTGATAGCAACGGCCGCTTTATTAAAGGATGTGATATGCCAGTCCCGGTCGACAGTAAACACGCCGTCGGCGACTGAATCCATGGCCAGGTCGTTGGTGTGGCTCGTGTCCTCTACCTCGCTGAAGGTGATGACCGCTCCGTTTGAGTTGCCGTTAGTGTCGGGGATCGGTATGGCCGAAATGACAACTGCGATGGAGGTGTCGGTGTCGGGGTTATCGATGACCATCCTGAAGTTGGTCATGGCACGGCCAGAGGCGAGCGGTCCGTAAAGGCTGCACATTTTGGTAAAGCGTTCGTATTGGCTAAAGGCCTCT
>JAQYVW010000075.1 GCA_030145325.1 Desulfurivibrionaceae bacterium | reverse complement strand
ATATGCTCCTCATAACCATGTAACCATGGCCCCGTGCAGACAAGATATGCTCCTCATAACCATGTAACCATGGCCCCGTGCAGACAAGATATGCTCCTCATAACCATGTAACCATGGCCCAGTGCAGACTAGATATGTTCTTCATAAACCATGTAACTATTCGGCAGTGCCGGAGATGCGAGGCATAGTCCTGCGAAACATACTTGTGTATGTGAACAGGGATATAACGAAGTAGATGCGGTGCTGGCGGATAGTTACATTAATGGAGACTTTCTCGATACCAGAGGGCGGCAACTATACCCCAGACAATGTTAATTATCAAGATTAGCTCTGGGCGCATGGGGCCGAAAGAGATGCCGAAGAGACTTTTTTCAAGGCCGGGGAGGAATTTCAGAAAGATTAGCATGGTGGGCCCGAGGCTAAAGAGAATACCCCGGAGGAGATGTTGGTCCTTAAGGAGCGGTAGGAGCAAGAGAAATCCACAAGCCCCGCCCCAAACTAGGCGGGGATAGATCCAGAGCAAGGTTATCTTGGGCGCGAGATTGATACCAAGAATGGAGGCAAATCCCAGTCGTCCCAACAGCCAGATTGCCAAGATGGTGGTTATGGCCCCAATCACTCCGCCGGTGCAGGCCGCGCTGATTTTTTTGAAGAACATGACACATCCTTTGGGGGATTCAGTGAATGTTATTGCCGATAATGATCATTTGCTGCCCGCAGGATAGACTCGGGCCGGGTCGCTGAAATACTCTCTGGTGCTACGGAGTACCACTCCACTTAAGAAGAGAAGGCCGATGAGGTTGGGCCAGGCCATTAGGGCGTTGAAGATATCGGAGATGGTCCAGACGGTGTTCAGTTCCACTGCAGCTCCCACCGGCAAGATAAGGCAGTATAAAATCCGGTAAGGGGTGATCATTGTGGGCCCGAACAGGTATTCCACCGAACGATCACCGTAATAGGACCAGCTGATGGCGGTGGAAAAGGCAAAGACGACAATCCCAAAGGTGACCACATAGCCGCCCAGTACCGGCATCCCCATATTAAAGGCGCGGGCGGTGAGATCTGCCCCGGAAAGGCCGGAGCTGTAGGAACCGGTGAGGACGATGACCAGGGCGGTCATGGTGCAGATAACGATGGTGTCGATAAAGGGGCCGAGCATGGCCACCAAGCCTTCTCGCACCGGTTCTTCGGTTTGAGCGGCACCGTGGGCAATGGGGGCGGAACCAAGGCCCGCTTCGTTTGAGAAAACGCCCCGAGCCACTCCCATCCGGATCGCCTGCGCCACTGCCGCCCCGGCAAAACCACCGGAAGCAGCCGAGCCGGAAAAGGCATCATTAAAGATTAGGGCAAAGGCGGCAGGCACCGCTTCGAAATTACGAAGGATGACAATGGCGGCGCCAAGGATATAGAAGATCGCCATGAACGGCACCAGGGCGCTGGCCACCTGGCCGATCCGCTTGATGCCGCCGACAATCACTGAGAAGACCAGTACGCCAATCACCAGGCCGGTGGCAAGTTTGGGAATTCCGAAAGCGGTTTGCAGGGGTTCAGCCACTGAGTTAGCCTGGACCATGTTGCCGATTCCAAAGGAAGCAACGGCGGCAAAGAAGGCAAACATCATTCCCAGCCATTTCTGGCCTAAACCGTGTTCTAGATAGTACATGGGCCCGGCGCTCACCGAACCGTCAGCGTGGATATGGCGGTATTTTAGGGAAAGGAGACATTCGCAATATTTGAGGGCCATGCCGAAAACCGCCGTGACCCACATCCAAAAAACCGCGCCCGGGCCACCCATGGCCACCGCAGTGCCGACGCCAGCGATATTGCCGGTGCCGATGGTGGCGGAAAGGGCCGCGCTTAAGGCTTGGAAATGGGTGATCTCGCCAGGGTCATCGGGGTTGTCGAATTTCCCGGAGATAAGTTGCCAGGCATAACGGAATTTGCGAATTTGGATGGCGCGAACCAGCAGGGTCATCAGGACGCCGGTGCCCACCAGCAGCACAATGGTTATCGGCCCCCAGACAATTCCGTTGACGATCCCTAATATATTTTCCATGTTGTTTCCTTGGGTGTTTGCTGAGGCAACGGACGATGTCGGTTCCCCTCATCCCCGTGCCCACGTTTGGGAACTATTTGTAGTTGCTGCTATCTTGCCAATTCTATTGAATAAACAGCGAAAGAAGGAAGAACGCAAGAATGAATCGTATATTCTTATGAATTGGCGGAAAGGTTTGGCTAACTCAGCCGGAAGGTACTGGCGGGTGGCTCGGAGATGACAGGCGGTCTTCAATTATCCCCACCACTGGCACCAACAGTTGCTGATTTGGTCTGAGACCGGAGAAATCTTTATCAGCGTTGTATTTTTTGATCAGCCAGAATGGCACCTCAAACTTATTGTTGCTCAGCATCCAGATATTGTCGCCTCTTTTTACCCGGTATTTCTGCATCTCTTCAATGCGGTAGGCGGCAAAGAAATCCTCCTCGATTTCCTTGTGATACTCGAAACGGCGTTCCTCAAATTGATCACGATCAACTTTGGCCAGCGGAATCTTTAGTGGCTGGTCAAGGCGCAGGGTTTTTCCGTACCGTAAGCGGTTCAAGCGACGGATGTCTTGGGCGCGAACCCCCAGCCATACGGCATAATGACCAAGGGTTTCACCAACTTCGACCCGAATAATTCCCCGGCGGTTTTTGCCCTTGCCGGTTATCTTTTCCACCTTCAGGTGTCCATAAACCACAGCATGATTGACCGGTTCGTGCGAGACGGCCATCATTATTCCGTCCCTTGGCGGCGCAGGTTCGGTTTTAAGAAAAGTAACCGGCGCTCCTTGGCGATGGGAAACTTCCATGGTCAACTGGGCAAATTGGGGCAAGGGGGTTGGGCTGGCACTTTTGGGGATGTTGGTCAAGGTGGGTGGTTTGACCGTGGGTTTAACGATGGTAGCCGGAGTTGGGGTCTTGATCTGAATCTTGTTTTGGGCCGTGATGATACGTGGTGGCCGGGTGGGGGCTTTTACGGTGGCGATGGTCGGGCGAGAGGTGGGGACAATCTTTTCGCCTTTTACCGGAATGCGCAGGTTTTGTCCCACATAAACGGTGGCGCGGCGGTTAAGTTGGTTAACCAGAACCAGTTCCTGTAAGGGGATTCCATGCTTGCGGGCAATGAGGCCTGCGGTGTCACCTCGGCGCACCTCGTAGAAGCGGCTGGGTTTCTGTTTGGCATGGTAGATGGAGTCTGGAATTGCCTTGGCCAAGGAGGCCATCCGGTCGCCACGGGCGGGCAGGCGGAGGAAATATCCTGGCGGCACATATTTTTGGCCGGTAAACAATGGTTTGCGTAAGGCTGGATTTAATTGGCCGATGGTGGCCAGGTCGATTTGGAAATGTTCGGCAAGATTGGTAAGCGGCACATAGCCTTTCATTTTAAATTCGTAATAGGGTTGTGGGCGGTCAAGGGGGAGCTCGCCAAAATAACGACGGTAATTCTTTGCCACTTGGCGGGCGGCGAGAAATTCAGAATAAAAATTGCGGGAGGCAAAACCAAAAAGTCGACTTTGGTATTTTTTAAATATTTTTGGATAACTACCCATCTTTTTTTTTGCCCGCGCCATGCCGTTGGCGCCATGGTTGTATGCGGTTAGAGCCAGTGGCCAGTTGCCAAGGCGTTGGTGGTTTTCCTTTAAGTAGCGAGCAGCGGCGTGGCTGGCCCGGAATGGGTCGCGCCGCTCGTCGATGGTATAATCCACTCGCATGAACCGTTTGCCGGTGGAGCGAGTGAACTGCCAGATTCCGGCGGCGCCAAATTTACTGTACGCCTTAACATTGAATGATGATTCCACATGGGCCAGATAAGCAAGATCCTCAGGCAGGCCGTGGTCGCGAAACTCTTTTTTTATCGTTTCCAGGTAAGCCCCGGAGCGGATGATGCCTGCCCGGAAGCGGTCTTTTTGGCCGCGCTGCATGCGGAGATTGTCGGCGGCGGTTTTGAAATCATGGCGACTGGCCTTGCTGGCAAATAGTTTGCGAACCCGTTTTTCTTCTGCGGTGTGCGGTTTTAGCCCCCTTGCCAGGCGGGTTAAAATAGTGTGATACTTTTGTTTAGCCCGTTTACTTCGTTTGCGATTGATTCTCTGGGCACCATGGTTTCCTTCATTGACGAGGGTGATTACTTCGTAAATGCGACCGAGATCCTTACTGTCATGGATCAGGCCCTGGGTCAGGGAATAACGGCTGTAAATATCCTCCCAGAAGGTGATATTGTTTTTTAAGCAGTCGTAGGCAGGAAAGGGGGCGGTAGCGATGACCGGAGAAGGGGCTAAGATCAGCATGGTGAGCAGAATGCTGATCTTAAGGGCAGGGAAACGGTAAAGCCGTGTGTTGATCATTACGCGTTTTTCTCTGTTGAAAGCATTGCCGGAGTTAAGCGGGCAAGCCATGTGGCCCGGCAATCCGGCAGGTGAAATGTCGCTCTGGCGGTTAGTGGAATTTTTATGGGAACAATGATATTCATCAAACGTAACGAACCTTAATCCGTTGAAAATGTCAAGAAAGGGATGGGGGCTGCACATTGATGGAAGGGCACCTCTCAGTGCTTAATGGTTCTTGCTTGCTGGATTAAAATAGGCAGAAAATCATCAGTAAAATGTTGATTATAATCTTATTTAGGATGGTGGAAATGTGATAAACAAACGAAAAACATATCTGGTTGTTTTTCTTTGCATCGGCATCTGCATGGCCGTTGCCGGTTATGGGATTGTTACTTCCTCTTTGGGTGCTCCCGGTGTTGATGTCAAGCAAGAGACTTTTGCGCAGCTGAAGTTGCTAAGAGATAGCAAACGCGATGAAATAATAGACCACTTTCAGCAAGTCAGAGAACTTGCTCAAACCATTAAAGATGATGAGCTGATGCGGGGCAGTTTTGCGGCCTTACGCCAGGGAAAAACCAGTTTCGGCCTGGAATATGCGGTTGACGAACGGTACGCCACCAACTATGGCGATTTCTACGATATCCTTTTTGTTGATTCCACCGGTTACGTCTTTCACTCGATTAAAAAAGAACGGGATTACCACAGTAATCTTTTCACTTCTCCGGCAACGAACAGCGAATTGGCCAAGGCTTTAAAACGTCCGGACGAGGAAAATTTCGTAGAATTTAATTATTACCGTCCATCGGAGGAGCCCGCAGCCTTTTTCACTGTTTCCCTTCAGGAGAATGGCAACCATCTGGGCTGGTTTGTTCTTCAGGTCTCCACCAACAACACCAATCAGATTTTAGCTGACCATAAAACCATGGGGCGGACAGGAGAAGTATACCTGGTCAATCGTAATAGCCTGATGCTTTCGGACTCAAGATTCATGGAAGATAGCACCATTCTCCGCCAGAAGGTTGATACCATCGCGGTCCGGGAGGCGCTACGTAAGCAAGCAGGTGATAGAGTTATTGAGGATTATCGGGGGGTGAAGGTTTTTAGTTCGTATGAGAGTTTTGATGTTTTTGGGGTTTCCTGGATAATCATTGCTGAGATTGATGAAGATGAGGTGCTTACCGAATTCTATACAAAACATAAAAAATATTTTCAGAAAGAGTTTATCCGTTATTTGGCGCAAACTTCTCGGCCTGAAATAGAGAAACGGCAGGAAGAAGTCGCCCGGCAACGGGTTGATATGAACGAATTTTCCAAGGGGCAAACGGGGAAGCTGCTTACCACCCATGGGGTGGCAAGTTGTACGGCGGTTGCTATTTATTATCCTGGTAAATTTAGCTACCTGGCTCATATTTCGCCCACCGCTGAAATCTATCAGGACAGTGCGCTGAATAAATTTTTCCTTGGTCGGCATTATCATAATTTCCTGGCCGAATTACTTGGCAGGATCGAGTATTTTGAGGTCATTCCCGCCCAACGGCGAATGCTGCGTGTGGCCATCGTTGCTCCGCACACCCAAAGTTTCGCCAAGGCGGTTGATGCCGTCTTGGCTCATGATATCGAGCTTGCCAATATCACTTTCATCTATGATCCCCAAGCTCTCCGTGCCGACGTCCTGATCAACGCCTCCGGCAGCCGTTTGGATGTGCAATGGGCGGAAGAGCACCGTGTTTTGACCGTGGATGGACTGAAAACGGAAAATCTTTCGGATATTCTCAAAAAAATTATCCATTACGATGCTTGAGGCCAGAAACTTCCGCGCAAAGAATATCGATTCTTTTGAGATTTCTCGCCCCTTGGCTGGTGAGGCTACCCTGCAGTAAGTGAAGCCGCTGGAGAATTGATATCTCTTTGCAAGCAATTTAGTATCCACCTTTAAAGGTGGAGGCGTTCGTCACCCCTTGTAATTAAAGGAGTTAACAGTGGAGAAGGATTCAAACCACGAGATATTGCAACAACGGATCCAGGAGTTGGAAGCAGAGGTCCAGAGTTTAGCCATGGCGCAGGAGGTGGCGCAGGTGGGCAGTTGGGACTGGCATCTGCTTGATAATACCTTGGCTTGGTCCGATGAGACCTTTCGCCAATTTGGTTTGGAGCCGCAGGAATTAAAGCCCTCCTACGAGATATTCTGCCAATTTGTTCATCCCGATGAACTTGACGCCTTTAACCACCGGGTTCGGCAGGCCCTTGACGAAAACAGGCCGTTTTTCATCGCAGTCAGAATGCTTCGCAAGGATGGCAGTCAATGGTTCCTGCAGGCGCAGGGCACCGTCTATCGTGATGCCAGCGGGCAGCCGGTCCGTTTTGTCGGCACCCAGCGAGATATCACCGATATCCGCCAAGTCGAGGAAGAACTGCGGCTGCAATCCGAAGTGATCGACAAACTCTCCGAAGGAGTTTGCCTGGTTCGGGAGGAAGACGGGGTGATTTTTTATACCAATCCGCAATTTGATGCCATGTTCGGCTATGTAACTGGTGAAATTATTGGGCAGCATGTATCTGTGGTTAATGCGCCAACGGACAAGAGCCCTGAGGAAAAGGCCAAAGAGATTATGGCTGCCATCTCGGGGGCAGGTAGGCGCTGGCAGGGAGAGGTTAACAACGTCAGGAAGGACGGCACTTTTTTCTGGAGTCTGGCCAGTATTTCCCGCTTACAGCATTGGCAGCATGGCAGTGTTCTCATTTCCGTCCTCACCGATATCACCGTTCGTAAGCAGGCTGAGGAAGAACTGCGGTTGCAGGGCGAAATCATGGCCAACATGGCCGAAGGCGTCTACCTGATCCGCGCTGCTGACGAAATTATTGTTTTTGCCAATGAAATGTTTGAAAAGATGTTCGGCTATGCTGCCGGAGAGATGATCGGTCACCATGTTTCCATCGTCAACGTCCCGGTGGAGAAGAATCAGGAAGAGACTGCCAAGGAGATTATGGCAGATCTGCAGACAAAGGGAAGCTGGCAGGGCGAGGTCTGTAATATCAAAAAAGACGGCACCTTTTTTTGGTGTCAGGCCAGTGTTTCAACGTTTGATCATCCCCTTCACGGTGAAGTAATGGTCTCCATTCATACTGACATTACCGAGCGCAAGCGGGCAGAAGCGGCTCTTTTTGAAAGTGAAAAAAGAAGCCGGTTGATTTTAAGCAGATCCATGGACGGTTTTTTCTTTAATGATCAGAAGGGGAGGATTCTTGACGCCAACGAGGCATTTTGTAATTTGGTCGGTTATTCTCGCGAGCAGTTGCAGGAAATGACCGTCCCGGACCTTGAAGCCATAGAGACCGTCGAAGACGTAGATCGTCACATGCAAAGTCTTATACGCACCGGTAATGAGCGTTTTGAAACCCAACATTGGCATAGAGACGGTCATCTTGTGGATGTGGAACTCAGTGTTACTTACGATCGCTCCTTGGGTGATTTGTTTTTTTCCTTTGTGCGGGATATTTCGGCCAGGAAAAGAACCGAGATTAGCTTGCGGGAAAATGAGGAAAAATATCGGCTGATCTTTGAGTCCTCCATGGATGCTATCTACCAGTTGGATCTGAAAGGGAATACCACCTTTATGAATGGGGCTGGGGCCAAAATGTTTGGCTATTCACCGGAGGAGATCGTCGGCCAGCACCTCAGCTTTCTGGTCTCGGAGAGTAACGTCGGCAAAGCCACGATGGCCCTACATGAAGCAATATCCGGTAAAAACGCGCAGGGCGAAATCCTGATCAGGCACCGGAATGGAAACGAATTTACCGTCAATTACAGTTTGGCTCCGCTCAAAAAAGAGGATCAAATCGTCGGTGTCACCGGCATCTCACGCGACATCACCGATCGCCTGAAAGAGGAGGAAAAACAACTGCGGGAGTCGCTGGCGGAGAAGGAGAGCCTGCTCAAAGAGATCCATCATCGGGTGAAGAATAACATGCAGATCATCTCCAGTCTGCTCTCCCTGCAATCCATGCAGAGCAGCAACTCGGAGGTGCAGGTGGCGATTCGCGACAGTCAGAACCGGGTCAAGACCATGGGCTTGATCCATGAAAAGCTTTACCAGACCGAGAATCTGGCCAAAATAGAGTTCAGCGACTATGTCGGTTCGCTTACTGAGTACCTCGCCACTACTTATGCCCCCTCTAGTCGGAAGGTGCAGATAATCATTGCCGCCAAGGATATTTTCCTCTCTGCCGATACCGCCATCCCCTGTGGACTTATCATCACTGAACTGGTTACCAACAGCTTCAAGTATGCATTTCTGGAGCGGCAGCAGGGGCGGATCGATATTACCATGACTCGCAATGATGAAAACCGGATCATCCTGTCAATCTCTGACAATGGTTGTGGGTTGCCGGATGGTTTTAATATTGATGAGGCCGACAGTCTGGGGATGAGTCTGGTCCAGAATCTGGCCCGGCAACTGGATGCGACCATGACTTTTCAAAACGACAGCGGGGCGGTATGCCGGTTTGAATTTGCGGCATAGGCATAGGAGCTGTTCAGGCAAAACAGTTCTGGAGTCCATTTGGCTAACCGGGTAACCTGATCCGGTTCTGTAACTCCATTCACTCCCAGGTCTCTTCAATCTTCGGATACCCGCCATGAGCTGGCTTGTTCTCTCCCTTTTCTCCGCCTTTTTTTTTGCCACTGCCGATACCATCACCAAGCGCTATCTTTCCGGTTGCCGACCAGGGGAGATGACCATCATCCGTTTTGGCTCCATTGCGGTATTGATGTTGCCTTTTCTCTTTGCGGAGCCATGGCCGCAGTTGCCGCCGCAATTTTGGGGAATGCTGGCGGTGGCCGTGCCCATCGAGATACTGGCCATGTGGCTCTATATGCGGGCCATTCGCTCCTCCTCCCTGGCGCTCACCCTGCCGTATCTTGCTTTTACGCCGGTGTTCAATATCCTTACCGGCTATCTTGGCCTTGGCGAAACGGTGAGTCCCACCGGTTTCGTGGGCATCATGCTGGTGGTGAGCGGGGCCTGGTTGTTGAACCAGAAGAAAACCAGCGACGGTTCCAGTAACTTGCTGGCCCCGTTCAAGGCGATCATCCGGGAAGAAGGGTCGCGCTTGATGCTGATCACCGCCGCTCTCTACAGTGTTAACTCCGTGCTGGGCAAGGGAATGCTGGGTTACGCACCACCACTCCTTTTGGCGTCGTTCTATTTTTTACTCATCGCGACGGTGGCTGGGTTCGTCTTTATCCGCAAAGGCGATGGCTCCTGGGCGGCCATGGGCAAACACCCGTGGGCGATCCTCTTTGTTGGCATCTTCATGACCGCCATGGTTCTCACTCATTTCTATGCCGTGACCAGAATCGAGGTTGCCTACATGGTGGCGGTGAAACGGACCAGCCTTCTTTTCGGTATCCTCTACGGGGCCTGGCTCTTTAAAGAAAAGGGCTTGGCTCGGCATCTGGCAGGTGGGGTTTTGATGGTGGTGGGAGTGTTTTTGATAGCTTACTGAGAATGGGATTGGTGGCAGGGTTTTGTTCGTTGCGATCCTTGGGAGGTCAAATCTCTCTTTCTTTGTAACTACTCACGGGGGCGTGGCTAATTCTCCCAATATGAGCGTAATTTTAACTGTTTGCAGGGTGCCGGAGATGAAAGGCATCGTTCTGCGAAACATACATTGGTATGTGAGCAGGGCGATAACGCGGCAGATTCGGGACCCTGTGAGCAGTTACCTTTCTTTTACGTTTTTTCTGGGGCCGTGTTTCTGGCGGTTACCGTGGTCTGCTCAAGACCCTGTTCCTTCCTCGAAAACAAGAGCCGCGCCGGTGATTAAGGCTCGGGTTATTTTTTTTCGGGCCGAGGCGATTAGCCGTTGCACCGTCCCCCGTGACACCCCCATCCGTTGACCAGCCTGTTCTTGGCCCAGTCCCTCCAGATCACAGAGCCGCAGAGCTTCCAGTTCATCACCTGGTAATTGGATCTTTTCAAGATCGCAGAGCGGGGTGCCGGTGGGCTTGAAAACCTGGCCCGCCATCTTGCATTCACAGTGTCGCGGTTTTTTCAGTCTGGCCACGGTATCCTCTTCCTGTTTTGTGGTTGTGAGCAAAGCCGCAGCTTATCGCAGGTTCGGTTGGATTGCAAATAGCGTCGGTTGCCATGGGCACTAGCCAACGATCCAGATGGCCACATCCTTGACATTGGCCAATACCCGGTCGCTGACCCCCTTGAAAACACCCTTACTCACATCTTTGCTGCGCCGTCCCATGACGATGGTACCGTAGTCATCTCCCTTTGTATGGTGGACAATCTGTTGGCCGGGCTCAATGCCTGTTTTCGTATCCCGTCGTCGCACCCGGTGCATGGGAAAACCTGCGTCCTGAAGGATCTGTTCGGTGGCGTGGAAATGGAAATGCCCCTTTTCGTCGCCGCGCAGATGCTCATCGCACCACTCCTTTCCCCATTTTTCGTAAAAAAACTCCTTGGGGGTGATCTCCTCAGCGGCAAGGAGAGCCCCGGAGTGGAAGAGGGTGATCTCTGCCCGAGGGTTATCCTTGAGGATAAAGGCCAGGTGGTCTACGGCGTCAAAAGTGTGGGGACTACAGTCCACCGGGACGAGGAAGTGGTGGGACTGGACGTCGCCGCTTACCAGCCAGAGAGGAAGACCATTGTTTTTGCGCAAGATTTCACCGGAAATACTGCCGGTGACCATTTCTTCGACCATGCTCAAGTCTTTCTTGCCGATCACCAGCGCATCGTACATCCCTTGGCGGGTCTCGCGTAAGATCTCGCTCACTACCCCGGTGGCGGAAAGTCGTACCTCGGTGAAGATCTGTTTTTCGTCGAAACCGTTGGCCGTAAGTTTTTTGTGGGCATCATCCATTCGTAGTTTCCCGGCGCGAAATTTTTGCAGGGTTGCCTTGTCAATGGTAGAGGCCAGTTCCTGCGGGTCAAGCCAATCACGGCCAGCCTCGCTTACCTGACAGGGGATGATGGTGATGAGATGGATCGCCAGTTGTGGTTGGTCGCTAAACAGTAGGCAGAGATAGCGAAGAATCTTGGGGCTGTACCAGGAATTATCAATGGCAACCAGAATGCTTCTTTCCATCTTTCCTCCTTAATTGCTATCAGTTGGAAAAAGATCGGAGCGTTCAATTTGTTAGCAGCTGTATCGCTTTTTGCGCATATACTTAAAAACTACTTGACCAGCCTTGCTCCGCGTCTTATTGTGTGCATATGCACAGATCTTTATTCCTATAACATTATCAGAGGCGGCCATGCACACTAATAATTTGTACCACGCCGAAAGTGAAAAGAGTATCCAGGATTTTATCGGCGATTTCGAAGGAATTGCCCAAAAGTCAGGCTTTGTCATCCATAACGCTGATACCATGGATATGGCCAACACCTTTGGTTTGCACGGGGTGGCGGTCTCGGCCGACTTTGACCTGCATATGGTGCAGATCTGTAAGCCGGAAAAGGCGGCCAAGAGCCTTGCCGCCAATCCAGAACGCGCCGTGCTGATGCCCAAGTACATCATGCTCTTCACTAAAGACGGAAAAACCCAGATCCGTTTCTTGCGTTTTGGTAGTGAAGAGATCAGTGCCATCGTCGATGATCCGGTCTTTCCCGCCTCCCTGGCCGAAACCTATGCGCGAATCGTTGCCATGATTGAAGAGGCGAGAGGGTAAGCCATGTGGAAATTTCTCATTGGTCTCAATAAACGACTGATCATTACCATCCCGCTGATGTTGGGTGGCGGCTTTTTGTTTGGCATCTGGGCGGAACCGGCCATGGTCAAGCAGCTCAAGGGGTTGATCCTCCCCCTCTCCTTTCTGATGGTCTACCCGATGATGGTGACCCTGAACATCAAGCATCTCAAGGAGGGGATGAGTATTCCTCTTCAGTTGACCACCCAGGTGATCAACTTCGGGGTTATTCCCTTCCTTGCTTATGGTCTTGGCATATTTTTCTTTCCAGATCATCCCTACATGGCTTTGGGGCTTCTTCTGCCAGCACTTTTGCCCACCAGCGGGATGACCATCTCTTGGACCGGCTTTGCTAAGGGTAATATCGGTGCGGCCATCAATATGACCGTTATTGGCCTTACCTTGGGGGCTTTGGCCACCCCTGTTTATGTCCAAGCGTTGCTTGGCACCAAGGTTGATGTGAACATCGCCCAGGTGGTCAAACAGATTGTGCTCATTGTTTTTGTTCCCATGATATTGGGTTATGTCACCCGCCAGGCCCTGATCAAGAAATACACCATGCCCCATTTTAAAAAGGAGATAGGGCCCAAGTTTCCGGCTCTCTCCACCCTGGGCGTGTTGGGGATCGTTTTTGTCGCCATGGCCCTTAAATCAAGGGGAATCATGGCCCATCCGGCTATTCTCGGCGCCATCTTTATTCCTTTGCTCATTATCTACGGGGCGAATTTTCTCTTGGGAACCGTGATTGGCAAGATATTTTTCAGTCGTGGTGACGCCATTGCCTTGGTCTACGGCACCGCCATGCGTAATCTGGCCATTGCTCTGGCCATCGCCATCAATGCCTTTGGCGCTGAAGGTGCCAATGCGGCGCTGGTTATTGCCGCTTCTTTCGTTATCCAAGTGCAGGCCGCAGCCTGGTATGTAAAATTAACAGACCGGATCTTTGGTCCGGCCGATCCTGTGTCCTCCGGCAAGTAGCGCCGGGCCACAAATCTCAACAACTCAAGGAGAGCGCGCATGAGCAGTCAAAATATCGCCATTCCTACCGATTCAGATGATGGTTTGACCGGTAACCGTTCCGACCATTTCGGTCACAGCAAGATGTTTACCCTGGTGACCATGGCTGACGGTGCCATCGCCAAGGTCGAAAGCCTTGCCAATAAACCGCACGATGCTGGTGGTTGCATGGCGGTGATCCAGTACCTGCAGGAGCATGGGGTTGATACCGTCATTGCCGGCGGCATGGGCGGCGGCCCGTTTCGCGGCCTGCAGAATGCCGGGATCAAGGTTTTGTTTGCCGACAGTGCCGGATTTCCCGATGTCCAGTCCGCCATCGACGGGATGCTGCAAGGGAAGTTGACCCCCATGGAGATGCAGCAACTCTGTAAGGGCAGCGGGAAGTGTCATCAGAAGGAAGAAGCGTAATTGTTTGACCGCCTGTCGGGATTCCCCGGCAGGCTCATGGTAGATCTTGGTTTGTTTGCAGAGTCAGGGCGGTATGAACCTCCGCAGTACCATTGCTGGTGCGGAGGCGAGGTGGAAAAACGCTATACTGCGGTGAGCGGATCGTTGTTCGGCATCCCCTCCGGTGGGGAAAACCGTTGCTGCAGCTGGTTGTGGAAGGCTTCGCGCAGGGTGCCGAAAGCCCTGGCTGTATCCGACCGGTCTTGATCTACCTGGCTGGCCGCTCTTTCCATGGCCGTGGTGACCAGGGGCTTGGCAAAGGGCGAGAGCTTCGGGTGGTTGTGCAGGAGCTGTTCCATGTGGGCCAGCATCTGTCCGGCGGCCCGCTCTTCTGCCGGGACGTCTAAGTCCTTGGCTTCGGGTTCCCGGTTCTCAGCGGCTGGATCGTTCGCCGGGGCTTGTTGTTCTGCAAGAACCGGGTCAGGCACGTTTTGTCTCGGCACCGGTTGCGGCTTCAGCCTCCGGGCATACAATCCCTCCAGTTCTTGTCTTTTTATCTCATCCAGGGCTTTCATAATCTGTTCCCAGCGTCCTTTCTGTAGTTCGGCGTAATTCTGCTCTTCCTGCGAGTTTGTCTCCATTTTTGCATAGAGATCTTCGAGCTTTTGGTCATTGCTGTCTGCGGTGTTTGTGCTGGCGGGCAGGGTTTGCTGGCTGGTGATTTGGGTCTGGGTAACGGTTTGTCTGCTGAAGGAGGCGGAAAGAGAGGATATCGAACCCAGGCCAAGGTTGCCGAAATCCATCGCCTTGTTCATGGCGCTCTCCTGGTCGCCGGAAAAAAAGTCAGAGGCAATGGAGGTGAGTTCGCCTACCAATCTGGTGATGTCGGCAAGTTCCTGCTCGTTGAGGTCGCCCTGCACCGAAAGCCCCATGGCTTCGATGCTGGCGGAACTGCTGGCGAGTTGTACGCCGGAGGAGGTGGCGGTGGCCCAGCTGGCGCCCTGAGTGGATTGGTAACTTCGGCTCAGGTTCGAGAGGGTGACCCGATCGCCTTCTGCGGTGGTCAGGGTAAGAGAGGAAGACTGGGTCTGGGCAATGGTCTGGGCAAAGGAATTTGTCGTGCCGGTGCGGGTTCCATACGGAGACTGGTAATCGGTGCAGGCGATGGGCCCTTGGCCGGACTGGATGGGGATGCTCATGGGCAAATCTCCAAGTGCTGGTTTGCGGTGTGGCAGGGTGGGCAATGGAGACAGAGGCGCACCCGTGCTACTGTGCTTTTCGGGAGGTTGGTTGGAAAACTTGAGGAGGAAGTGGGAGTTTTTTGCGAAAGAGTGGGGAGTAAAAATGGGGACAGATTTTTCTTAGAGGTGATAGGGGGCTTCATTTTTCCCACAACAAGCTAATTATACAACATAAGGAAAGGTGATGTCGCTTGTCAGGATTGCCCGGAGATGGTGTGGCTTTGCAAGACCTGACCCCGTTTTTGTTTTTTGGGAGTGAGAAATAAACTTACGGAAGGGATTTGTAGACGTCTTTCCTGTGCCCAATCTTTACGACTAGAATAACAAGTTTGTCATCATGGATTTCATAAATAATTCGATAATCACCAGATCTGACCTTGTGCAACAAGTTGTTGCCTTTCATCTTTGTTGTCGCTGGGTCAGGAAGATCACTGCCAAGGGCATCT
>JAQYVW010000074.1 GCA_030145325.1 Desulfurivibrionaceae bacterium | reverse complement strand
TCTCTGTCAATTCATCATCTCTCAGACCGTAACAAACAGGAACTATTCCAAAAGATATATGCGCATCTTGAATCTGGCGGGATTTTTGTCAATGCTGACCAGGTGTTGGGGGAAACGCCGCAAATTGAACAAATTTATAGAGAAAAGTGGGTGCAAGAGGTTCTGGCGCTGGGGGCAACGGACGAAGAACTTGCTGCGGCCTTGGAACGAATGCAAGAGGACAGAATGTCAACCTTGAGTTCTCAACTAAAATGGCTGCAATGTGCTGGTTTTCAAGATGTAAACTGTTGGTATAAAGACTATAGCTTTGCCGTTTGTAGTGGCTCTGTGGGGTGAAATGAAATAACGCTTTGGTGAGAGCCTACACCGTTATTGTTAGGCTAAAGGATTCTAATCCCCACTGTTAAGGGAATCTTGAAAAATTGTCTTTTGATTCTCTTCAAGGGAGTTAGCTCGCCCGATCTCTCTGTTACTTGTGATATGTGCGGCTGGCTTTGCCGTCAACATAGATGCCCTCCAGGTAGGAGAGTTTCCTTGGCAGCTGGTGTACCGTGCCCCTGGTAATTAAAAATGTGGCTTTTCGCCCAACCGTAAGCGGACCTAACTTTTCCATGGCGAAGAATTCTGCGCCATTTGCCGATGCGCACCTGATGGTCTCCGCCAGAGAGTATCCACCCTTGATGAACAATTTCATCTCCTCGACCATTGACTCGCCATGGAGGATGCCAACGCTGCCAGCCCCGGTTCCCAATGCCGTGGAAACGCCCAACTTCTTGGCAAGTTGCAGTTGCGTGAGTTGTTCGGCCAGCGTTTTTTTCCAAAAAGCCTTGGCACCGGGGACTGGCTTTCCCGGCGCCACATAGCGTTGGGAGAAGCGGCAACAGACGGCACCGCCGGAGCTGGCACTGTCCAAACCATTCTTGGCTCGCTGGACGCTGGGAATCCACAGTATATTCTTCGCCGCCATCTGCTTAAGGTTGTCAGCGCCCATCCCGTACCCCTGTTCTATGGCATCGCACCCTGCCGCCAGTGCTTCCTCCACCTGTTGGCGACCATTGGCCACCACCACCGCTTTTTTTTTGCCCCTGCGCTGGAGGATGTAGGCAAGATCTTCAGGGCTGAGCCGTGGAGGTGGGGTTACCTCGTCTTCTATATGGTTGGAATAACCTATTTTAATGAAATCACTGCCGGTAAGGGGGGCGTCTGCACAATCCTGTGGACTTCGGCAGAGACGACCTGGTGAACGAATATCGATGCTGCTCCCTGGCGTTATCTTCTGCTGATAATGCGCCAACAGGTCGGTGATATCATCGTTGTCGGCCACCCCCAGCACGCCGTGGGCATGGCAGTAGCGGATATGTTGCGCCAGGTTGGCTGATCTTTGGGCAACGTCGGTCTCGGCGGTGGCTAGTTTCTCTCCTCTGCCCACGGAAGGCGATCTTGCCAGGGAAACACTGCAGTCAACCAGCGCTGGGACAATGGTACAGTCAGAGAAGTCGTCAATTACCGTCTTATCATTGCGGGGTAGGTCTGCTGCGGTGCCAATGGCGGTGATAATGGTATTCTGCACGGCCAGGAAGACATTTCTGCCCACCTCGGCACCGCTGCCGTCGATAAAGTTTCCCGCCACGATGAAACGAGTATTGCCCATGATCTTTGTTTCCTTAGGATCTATCAAAAAAATTATATTGAGTTTCCTGCTCACCATAAAAAAGGAAGCGGATTGTATCAGTGTCATGCCGATACAATTCGCTTCCGAGGTGAAATAATGCTGCTATTTCTTAGGCCAGGTTACTCCAGAAGCTGAGATTCCGTTTCTTGGCTACCTGTTGTCCTCCTCGCGCCCTCGCTCTTGGCTCCGCGCACCAGTCGGACCAGTGAGGAAACGTCCTTGTTGAGGTGGGAAGACTGACCTTCCATGTCTTCGGCGATGTTGGATGCTTGATCGGCGTCGGCGGCATTTTGCTGGGTAACCTTGTCCAAGTCGAAGACCGCCTTTGAGACCTGGCTGATGCCGGTGGATTGCTCCTTGGAAGCGTCGGCGATCTCGTTTAAAAGCACTGCTGTTTGCTGTGCTTTGTCTGCAGCTTGTTCAAATGCTTCGTTGGTTACCTTGACCATATTGACGCCAGCTGTTACTCGGTCGCTGGTGCCTGCCAGTAGCTGGGTGGTATCTTGGGCAGCCTGGGCTGCTCGTTGGGCCAGGTTTCTAACCTCGTCGGCCACCACCGCAAATCCTGCCCCCGCCTCTCCGGCCCTGGCCGCTTCCACTGCTGCATTCAAGGCGAGCAGATTGGTTTGAAAGGCGACATCTTCAATGGTCTTAATGATCTTGGTTGTTTCTGTGTTGGCGCGGGATATCTCTTCCATGGCCGAGGTTAGTTCATGCATCCTTTCATTGGCATCGGTCATAACCTTGTTCCCTTCTCGCATTAGGTCGTCGGCCGCGGTGGCGTTCTCAGCGTTATTGGCGGTCATGGAGGCGATCTCTTCCAGGGAGGCGCTGGTTTCTTCCAGAGAGGCCGCTTGCTGGATAGCATTCTCTGCCAGGGATTGGCTTGCGGATGCCGCTTTCTTGGCCACAGTGGAGATCATCGCTGAACTGCCGGAGAGTTCTTCGATAATGGCATCGACAGGTTTACTAACCACCTGTCGCATGGCCCGGTAAATGATGCCGCTAACCAAGATCAAAAGCAGGAATGATCCAGCCATTAGAATCACTTGCAGGTTGTTGAGGACGGTATTCAATTTTGAGAGGTCGAAGGAGAGAGAGAGGATGCCGCCATGTTCTCCTCTCTTCCAGGAGGGGTGACAACGGATGCAGTCTGCCTTTACCTCTTGGGGGGCATAGATGCTGATGGCATCTTCATTGATGATTCTGACTATCCCTTTTTGGTTGTTGGTCTGTTGCTGGACCTGGGGATCGATTTGTTCTCCAACCACGTCTTGCCCCAGTGAGGAGAGGTTAATTTTCCCGTCGCGGTCATAAAGGGAAACGGCAAGGACGCCTGGGATGTCCTTCTGGCGAATAAGGAGTTTCTCGAAGTTTTTCATTTGCCCGCGTTCCAGTGAGTCTGCAACGCCGTTTTGCAGGGAATCGAAGAGTGTTTCCACAGAATCAACATAGACCGTGGTCATTTGCTTTTTTACAAAGGTGGTGAGAAAAAAAGCAGCGCAGGCAAGGGAAATGAACAGGGCCGCGAGAACGGCGGCTGTGACCCTGGCGGTGACCGAAAGGTTATTGAAGGTTTTGCTATTCATACGCTTGCTCCCTTACTCGCTGGCTTTTTGAAGTTCGTGTATTCGGTAAAACGGGAAATCCTTTTTGCGCGCGAAGATCGGTGATGCGCAGCCAATGCACGGGGCATTGCTGTCAATGCACCAGGTCTGGCCGCCGTTCCACCACCGGGTTGGGCAATCAGCGTTGGTGTCTGGCCCTAGGCAGCCAAGTTTGAACAGACAACCTTCTTCGCCCAGCTTGGTGGCGAAAATTTCTTGCTGGAAATCGTGATAGCGGGGGCATGCGTCATGCACCTTGTGGTTGAAAAAAAGTTTTGGGCAGCCGTCCTTGGTGAGTTCCGGCATGCCGATTTTGACCAGATGCACCACTGTTTGCCAGACCCAGTCGGGGTGGGGCGGGCAACCAGGGATGGAGATGATCGGCTTGCTAACCCCGGTTTGGGCGTAGTATTCACGAATACCGATGGCACCGGTGGGGTTACCCTCTGCGGCTGGGATGCCGCCGTAGCTTGCGCAGGTGCCAACTGCCACCGCGCCGCTCATGGTCTTGGCGGCCTGGTCAAGATACCAGGCAAAGGGGTGTTCACCGATCATACATGCTTCCGGCATCTGTTGTGGCACCGCACCTTCAACGGCGAGAAAATAAGGGCCAGCCTGGCCGGTGATGAAGCTTTCGATCATCTCCGTTGCTTTTTTGCCGGAAATGGCAGAAAGGTCGGCATGGAAGGCCAGTTGTGAGTAGTCGGTAATCAAAGTGGCTGGCGAGGGGGATTCTGCCTGCAGTAGGGAAATGGAGCAGCCGGTACAGGAAAGACCTTGCAGGTAGACCAGTTTGGGCAGGGCCGCCGGGTCGATCTTGTTAAGGGCCGCCTGGACCGAGGCTGGGAGGTTGGTGACCCCGAATACGGTGCTAAGGGTGGCCGCCATCTTGAGAAACTGTCGTCTGTCGATCATAAGAGACATCCCTGAAAAGAAGTTGTCGGCGAAGGTTCTTTTTCTTTGCCGTTTGCTGCTGGTGATACCGTTTAATGAACCGCGCAGGCGATGCACGGGTCAAAGGAGTGGACAATGCGTAGCGCCTCGATCTGTTCCTCAGGGTTCTGCACCTTGGTGCCGACTAAGGCTGTTTCCATGGCCCCAGGGTTACCTTGGTCGTCTTGGGGAGAGGCGTTCCAGGTGGTGGGAACCACGCATTCGTAACGCTGGATCTTGTGGTTTTCGATTTGGATGTAATGGAGGAGGCCACCCCGTGACGCCTCGGTGGCACCGAAGCCTTCGGCGCTGGCCGGGATGGTTATATCTGCCATGGTGGGTCCTTGCGGATCGAGACGTTCCGCTTCCGCCAGCAGGAAGTCGGCAATTACGGCTCCGCAGATTGCCCGGCAGAGGTGGCGTCCTAGTACTGAATTGAGCTGGCTGGGTTGGATATTGGCCATTCCGGCAAAGGTCTCGACAAGTTTTTTCACTGCTTGGTTATGGCCTTGCGTGTAATCAACCATGATCCGTGCCGCTGCTCCCACCTCCACCATCTTGCCATTGTAGCGGGGGGCTTTAATCCAAGAATAGGCATCTTGTTTGTGTGGGTCGGGGGTGAGGGTGCTGTCTCGAACTTTCAAACCGGTGGGTGATGAGTATTTCGAGTGATTGATGTCCTGGGTGATCTGTTCGAAATCCACCGGCGAGACCGTGCCGTCCAGAAGGACGCCGGGGGCCAGCATTCGTTCGCTGTTGCGATCAGAGGAAAGCGGCATCAGGCCATAGGATAGAAAACCGCCCGTGCTGGCGCCAATGTTCCAGTAGTCCGGGAAGCCACCAGCCACGGCAACGATGTCCGGGATATAGGTGTTGTGGATGAAGTCGCGTACTTCCTTGATCAGGGAGATGTAATTGGTGATCCGGTCGATGCTGGGCGTCTGGGTGGCGCCGCCGGGGAAGATGGCCGTAGAGTGCGGGAACTTGCCGCCGAAGATGGCGGAGGCCCGGTTCGCCTTCTGCTGGATCTTCATCGATTCAAGATAGTGTTTGAGCGCGCCGATATTGAGGTCGGTATCACTTATATAGTTACCGGAGAGCCTGGGCAGGAAGGGGGCGGCAGGGTAAGCTTTGCCGGAGGCAAGTTCCGCCTGTACCCAGCCTTTGAGGTGGAGGAGATCGGTGTCCTTGCCCTGGTATTTAAGGATGGCGGTGACATCAACAAAATCCAAAGCGGAGAGTTGATAGAATTGCAGTAGGTAATCGTAGAGGTGGTTTGCACCCTGAATCAGGTTGTGAAGAATACGACCGTTGGGCGGCACTTCCAACTGGTAGGCATTTTCCTGTGCATAGGAAGAGGCGATGGCGTGGGCGTACGGGCAAACTCCGCAGATGCGCTGGGTGATCTGCTGGGCATCAAGGGGGTCGCGTCCCTGGAGAAATACTTCAAAGCCGCGAAACATCTCGCCCACGCATTGGGCATCAGTGATCACTCCGTTGTCTACGGAGGTGTGGATATTAAGATGTCCTTCTATCCGGGTGATCGGGCCGAGGTCTACTTTCATCAACTTCCTCCGAGATAGCGTTATGGAGATTCTCCCTTTTGTGAGTCGATAGGTAAGTTTGGCAGGGGAGAACAGGATAGAGAATCGATCCTGCCGTAACTGTATTACAAGTTGGTGGATAATTGCTACCGAATTTTACCTGGTTAGGGGGAAAGTTCTTGGAAAAGGCTTGTTTCGGAAGTTTGGTGACGTATTGGCAAGAGAATGGGTGGTGTTTTTTTGCTGTTCAGAGGGGGACCACCGGCAGGTTATTTTTAGGTGCCAAATCGATTACTGTTGAGCTGATGTTGATCAACAAATTCTTGGCAGCGGTTGGCCGTGCAGCATATTGATGCGGCGGTGACTGCCCACCACGGTTTCCAGTAGTACTTCACCGGGATGGTCAGCCTTCACCTCGCCGATAATAGCGGCATTGCTGCCGTGGGGAAGGCGGTGAAGGATGGCAATGGTTTGCTCGGCAACCTCGGGGGCGACAAAGGCGAGCAGTTTGCCTTCGTTGGCGAGGTGTAGGGGGTCCATGCCCAGTAATTCGCAGGCGCCCTGGACATCGGCGCGGATGGGCAGAGCAGTTTCCCGGAGAAGAATGCCGACTTGGGAACTGGTTGCAAGTTCTTGCAGGGTGGTGGCTACCCCGCCCCTGGTCGGGTCGCGGAGGACATGGATTTGTCCTGGTGAATCGGCGATCATGGCGGCGACCAGCTGGTGCAGGGGGGCGGTGTCACTGCAGAAGTCGCCGCTGATCGCCAGTCCCTCTCGTTGACAGAGGATGGTGATGCCGTGGTCAGCCATGGTGCCGCTTAAGATGATTTTGTCGCCGACTCGACCATTGCTGCCGTTAATCTCAACGCCCTCGCTAACGGTGCCGATGCCGGTGGTGTTGATAAAGATCTTGTCCGCCTTGCCGACGGGCACCACCTTGGTGTCGCCAGCCACGATCTGGACATTTGCGGTCATGGCTGCTTCCTGCATGCTGGCGACGATGGTTTTCAGATCAGAGATGGCCAGCCCCTCTTCAAGGATCATTGCCACCGAGATGTAAAGGGGGGTGGCTCCGCGCATGGCCAAATCGTTGATGGTGCCGTTAATGGCTAAATCGCCGATATTTCCACCCGGAAAGAAGATTGGATCAACCACGTAAGAGTCGGTGGTGAAGGCTAATCGCTCCGAACCTATTTGCACAAGAGCACTGTCTTCAAGGGCATTGAGGGTTTTGTTACTGAAGGAAGAGAGGAATATTTCCTCAATCAGGTCGTGGGAAGCCTTGCCGCCGCTGCCGTGGTCCAGGGTAATGCGATCGCTCATCTGTTTTCCTTACTTAACGGGGTTGGGTAATGGAGGCTGGTGGTGTCGTATTTGTGAAAGGCAGCGCAAGCGCCTTCGCTGGAGACCATGCAGGGGCCGATGGGGTGCCCTGGATGGCATCTTTTGTTGAAAAGCTTGCAGGCGGGGGGGGGGATAATTCCTTTCAGGACCTCTCCGCAACGGCATCCTGCTGGTTCTTTGCATTCGGTGATCGTGAGGTCAAAGCGGTGCCGGGCGTCAAAGTGACGATATTCTTCGCGGAAATGGAGACCACTTGCCGCAATTTCGCCAAAGCCTCGCCAGACGGCTGCTCCCTCTGTAAAGACCGTTGCCATTATCGAACGGGCCTGATTATTTCCTGTTCTGTTCACTGCTCGCTGGTAGGCGATTTCCACCTCGCTTTTTTTATCGACAATTTGTTTGGCGAGGAGAACCACCCCCTGCATGATGTCAAGTGGTTCGAAGCCAGCGATTACGCAGGGGATGCGGTATTTTTTTACCAACGGCAGGTAGGCGTCGGCACCGATTATCACCGAAACATGGCCGGGGCAGATCAAGCCGTCGATTTTGATGGCGGGGTCTTTGAATAAGGCTTCCAGGGCTGGTGGCATAACCTTGTGGGAGGTGATAACCGAGAAGTTGTTGATCTTGTTTTGGGCGGCAGTCAAGACCGCAGCCGCCACTGTTGGGGTGGTGGTTTCGAAGCCGACGCCAAGAAAAATCACCTCATGGTTCGGGTTTTTACGGGCGATATCCAGGGCATCCAGCACCGAGTAAACAATGCGAATATCTCCGCCCCTCCCCATCTCTTCCTGGAGCGATGATTTGCTGCCCCGCACTTTGATCAGGTCACCGAAGGTGGTGATAATTGTTTTGGGTCTCTGGCTAGCGGCAATAAAGGTATCGATGTCAGCGGTGGCGGTGACGCAGACCGGGCAGCCAGGCCCCGAGGTAAGGGTTATGGCGGGTGGCATCAGTTGGCGCAACCCGTAACGGGCGATGGCCATGGTGTGGGTGCCGCAGACCTCCATGAAACGCAGCGGTGGCAAGTCTATTTGCTGAAGGTAGGCGGTGAGTTGGGGGATCAATTGATGATTTGCTAGGCTTGCCTGCCGTTCTTTCATGGCTTGCTCTCCTCTCGGCTTTCCTGCGCTGAGGTTTTTCGGTGAATCGCTCGCCCGGCCACGGCCTGGCCCAAGGAGAGGCCACCGTCATTGGTCGGTACTGTCTGATGAGTATAGACGGTAAAGCCATCTGCTGCCAACCTTTCGCGGAGCAGGCTGGTGAACAGGCTGTTCTGGAAAACGCCGCCGGAGCAGACCACCGTGGTCAGGTCATGCTCTTCCCTGAGTTGTCGGCATCCTGTCGTGAAGAGATCGGCCAAAGAGAGATGAAAACGGGAGGAGATATTTTCCTTGGTCACTCCTTGCTTCAGATCGGTTACCACCCCCCGGATGATTGGTGTTGTCATCAGTTGCCGCACCCCGTCAGCGGCGGCCATGATCTCCATGGGGTAGCTTGTCGTTGCGTTGTTCGTGGCAATGGCTTCAAGGGCCATGGCGGCCTGGCCGTCAAAACTTGTGATGGGGCAGAGGTTGAGCAGGGCTGCGATCCCGTCGAATAAGCGGCCGCAACTGGAGGTAAGGGGGCTGTTGATCTTCTTTTTGATCATCGTCATGATGGTGGGCAGGTTTTCCTGTCTGTCTCTGAAGCAGGGCAGATCCTTGGCGATATCTACGTCTCCGTAGGCCTGAGATAAGTAACTGAATCCCATTCGCCACGGTTCCCGCACCGCTTGTTCGCCACCTGGCATTGCTATTTGCTGAAGGTGGGCAAGGCGCTGATAGCTGTCATGGCGGGCAAGTAAAATTTCGCCGCCCCAGATCGTTTGGTCAGGGCCGTAGCCGCTGCCGTCCAGGGTAATCGCCAGTACTGGGCCGTTGAGGCGGTGTTCGGCCATGCAACTTACGGCATGGGCGTGGTGGTGTTGTACGGCCACCGTTGCCAGGCTACCTTTAGTAAGGGCATAGCGGCTGGTTTGATAGTCAGGGTGCAGGTCGTGAACAATTAGTTCCGGCTCGATCTGTAATAAGGTTTGCAGGTGGCTGCTGATTTCCTCGAACCGTTGATAGGTGGCGACGTGGTCGAGATTGCCGATGTGCTGACTGAGAAAGGCTTGGTTGTTTCTGGTTAGACAGATGCTGTTCTTGTCGTTGCCGCCCAAGGCCAGGGTGCGACCACAGTCGTGGTTGAGGCTGATGGTGGCCGGAGTCAGGCCACGACTGTTGCGGAGTACGGTGGTGGTATGGTTTTGACAAAGCAGCACGGAATCGTCGCAACTGTTGATGATATCGCGGTTATGGCAAAGGAAGAAGTCGGCGATGTCGGCCAGTTGGGCCATGGCGATTTGGTTGTTGAAAATAATCGGTTCGCCGGAGCGGTTACCGCTGGTCATCACCAGGGTCGGGAGATTTTTTTCTGCCAGAAGAAGATGGTGGAGTGGGGTGTAGGGGAGCATGACCCCGATTCGTTTGTTGTTGGCGGCGATGTTGGTAGCCAGGGGAAAGTTGTTGTTCTTCTCAAGCAGGACAATGGGTTTGTCGTGGCCGGTGAGTAACTTCACTTCGGTCTCGTTAAGCTGTGCGACGTTTTGGATAGTTTGTAGATCTTTGGCCATGATCGCCAGTGGTTTGTCCGGTCGTTTTTTCCGTTGCCGGAGCTCCTGCACGGCGGGGTGGTTGTTTGCATCCACCACCAGATGAAAGCCGCCGATGCCCTTGATGGCGATGATTTTCCCTTGCCGCAGGAGGTCAATGGTGTCGATAATCGGATCGGCAGTTGTTCGCATCCGTCCTTCGCGGTCGGCAAGAAAATACTCCGGGCCACAGGCGGGGCAACAGATGGCTTGGGCGTGGAAGCGGCGATTGGCGGGGTCGTGGTACTCCTCGGCACAGGATGGGCAAGGGGGGAAACTTGCCATGGCGGTCTTGGCCCGGTCAAAGGGCAGGTTGTGAATCATGGTGTAACGGGGGCCGCAGTCGGTGCAGCTGATGAATGGATAGCGGTGGCGGTGGTTGTGCGGATCAAACAGTTCCTCTCGACAGCGAGCACAGAGATCCATGTCCGGGGGGGGAGTGATATGGTAAGGGCCATGGTCAGCGCTGGCAATGATCTGGAAGGAAGAAAATTTTTCCTTGCTCGTGGGCGAGGTCAGGTTGCGTCGGTCAAGGTGGTCGATTATGGCGTGGGGTGGTTTTTCTTGGGGGATGGTCTGGTAAAATTCCTCAATTGCCGCCTCACCCCCTTGGGCAATAATTTCCACCCCACTGGGGGTGTTGGCCACTGAGCCTGAAAGCCCGTAACGCCGAGCAAGGCGGAGGATAAAGGGGCGGAATCCCACCCCCTGCACATTGCCACGAATCCTGATGGAAACATGAACCACGGCAGCGGCGCCAGTGTCGGGCACCTTATCTCTCCCTGGTAATCTGCTCGGTGAGCCAGCCATGCCATTCCTCAAGGCCCTGGCCGGTGTATGAGGATATTTCAATAATTTTGATCTCCGGGTTCAGCCCTTTGGCCGTTTTTTTGATCAATTCAACATCGCAGCGGACATAGGGCAAGAGATCGGTCTTGCTGATCAGGAGTACCTTTGACTCCCTGAACATCAGGGGGTATTTGAGTGGCTTGTCGTCGCCTTCGGTGACGGAAAGGAGCATTACCTTGGCATGTTCTCCGGTGTTGAACTCGGCCGGGCAGACCAGGTTGCCGACATTTTCCACCACCATCAGATCAAGCTCGGCAAGATCGAAATTTCCCAGGCAGGATTGGATCATGTTGGCGTCCAGGTGGCAGGCGCCGGCAGTTTCGATCTGCACTGCGGCAAGTCCAGCTTTGGCTACTCTCTCGGCGTCAAGGCTTGATTGGATGTCTCCTTCAATGACGCCCACCCGAAAGTTGTCACCTAGCCCCTTGCCCATCTCCTCTAGGAGGGTGGTTTTGCCTGCCCCCGGTGAACTCATCAAGTTGATGGTGAAGACATTGTTGTTGTCGAATCGTTGCCGATTTTCCATGGCAATACGGTCGTTGGCATCGAGAATATTCTTTACGACATTGACTTTCAATTTGTTGCTCTCCGTTGCAAGGGGGGGATTTCTTGGGGGTTAAGTACAGGATGGGGCAGATGGCATTATGTGTCAGTATTGGTTATTTGTTGTTTTTTTGGGCAGACTCTTCGATACTTCTAAGTTGGATGTAATGTTCCAGGGTCTCCCTGGCGTCTTCAGATAGTTTGAAGTGAATGCCGATTTCTCTGCTGTTCTCGTCCAATTCGTGAACCCTGGTGACAGTGGCTTGCGGCACGGTGAAGGTGTCGATGGCCATGGTCGCGACCTGCATGTAGAGGGTAAAGGAGATCGGTCCGATAATATCATTTTTTCGAATCCGTGGCGATATTTTACCGCTTAGGCGAGCGCCTTCCATGCAGATGTCTTTGACTGTTGCCGTATTAGGTAGTTGCGCGTAGTCAAGGGCAATGGATGCCTGTGAGTTGCCGGGGGTTGTGATTCTGGGAAACTTGCGGCGCTGAACCTGAAAAATTTCCGTGGGAAATGGTACAGCCAGTAGTTGTGGTGATTCAAGTTGCGAAGGGCCGTGAAAGCCGCGCATCATTTCTCCGGTGCGGTGATAGACCAGATAACAAATGTCTTCGCTGATCGAAAACGGGGTCAGCTTGGTGAAAATAACGTGTTTGCCGCCATCCTTCTCAGTAATTTCCTTGGCGATTAATTTGCGGGTGGGTTGTCCGTGTTGGAAGAGAGTGAACTGCGATTTGTCCTTGATGACAATCTCTATCTCCTGATGGATTGTTTCCGGGTCAGTTGTCCACAGTTTGCGCATGCTTGCAATATCCCCTCAGGCTAGAATTCGCAATGGTTGAAAACGATGTCGTCGGTAAGCCTTCCAATTTGTGGTGGCGCGAAAAGTCATGCTTGTTAATAAACGCGTCTGTCTGGAAAGCGTCTCTGACGCCGACGGTTTCGTAATTGCAAAAACTCCTAACTGATTGTTTCTTTTGTTTAGGGTAGTTGCAACTCTGAGATTACAATTTGCAGGGAATGAGCAGGAAAATCAAGAAAAAAGTAACGATGATCACCATGTTGTACTTATCAGCCACTGTACTTTTCGGGGGTGAATACCCCGTATCGTTATGGCGAGTCGAGAACAAGGGTCACTGGCCCGTCGTTCAGTAAGCGAACCTCCATCAGCGCCTGAAATTTGCCGGTTGCTACTTTCACCCCCAGTCGTCGTACTTCATTGATAAATGACTGGTAGAGGAGGTTGGCCTTGTCGGGTGGGGCGGCTGCTGCAAAGGATGGACGGCGTCCTTTGCGGCAGTCGCCCAGCAGAGTGAACTGGGAAACAACCAAGATCTCTCCGCCCTGATCACGAACAGAATGGTTCATCTTGCCGTTTTCGTCGGCAAATATTCGCAGGTTGACAATCTTTTCGGCGAGAAAAGAGACATCTTTGGCGGTATCATCTTGATGTACCCCGAGCAGAATCAGTAGTCCTTGGCCAATGCGGCCAATGACCGCACCATCAACGGTGACCGACGCTTCCCTGACCAGTTGGATGACTGCGCGCATGATTTGCTACCTTCACAGGTCTAATTATTAATGATGAGCCTATCGAGATGCAGTGCTTAAATTCCCTAAGAGGAATTGCAGGATGGCGCTGCCGCTGATCACGGCAGTCTCGGCTCGAAGGATGCGTTTTCCCAAGCTTACCGGCGTAAAACCGGCCGCAACCGCCTGGGCGATTTCTTCCTTGCTGAAGCCCCCTTCCGGTCCAAACAGGGCCAGCACTGTCGTTGGGGGAGGGGGCTCAGCTTCAGTTGAAAAAATGTCGGTGAGGGTGCGGGATTGTTCTTGCTCCCAGAAGATAATTTTGGTGGCGTTGGCTTCCGCTTCGGTGAGCAGGGTGGTGAGGTTGGCAACGTCCCTGCATTGCGGTGGCGTTGGCCGGTTGCACTGCTTACACGCTTCCAGGACGATTCGTTGCCAGCGTTCTTCCTTGTTGGGATTACGTTCTTTGACTGAGCAGTGACAACTGATGTATGGGGAGATTCTCTCCACGCCCAGCTCCGTCGCCTTCTGCATCACCAGGTCCATCTTTTTGCCGGTGAGTAGCGCCACCCCAATGGTCAGGTGGCTGCCGGTATGGTTGTCTTCGCCGGAGGTCAGGATGACAACTTCCACTCGCCCTTTGCTGAAAACCTCTATCCTGGCCTGATAGATCTTGCCCATGCCGTCAAAAAGTTCAATGGCGGTGCCTGTTTTCAGGCGCAGAACGTCGCTGATATGATGTGCTTCATCACCGGTGATGGTTGCCTTGCTGCCGGTGACATCTTTGGGGTCTATGAAAAAACGGCGCATGATAGGTTCTTGTTCCGTAGTGGCTATTCTCGGATGAAGTGCAGAGAGGCCCATTCGTCCTGATAGTTGGTGGTAAGATGGCGGAGGCCCAGGCTGGTGAAAGTTGTCTTGATTCCTTGTTCCTGTTCGCCGGTGAGGATTCCGGCCAGAATCAATTTTCCGCAAGGGGCCAGGTGGTTGCATAGTTGCTCAGCCATGTTGGTGAGTACGTTGCTGGTAATGTTGGCGATTACCAGGTCAAATCGTTCGCTGATAGTGGCCAGGTCCTGATCGGTTATCTGTAGTTTTGAGGTGAGTTTGTTGCGCTGGCAGTTTTCCTGGGCGGCGGCCACGGCATCAGGGTCATTATCGATGCCGAGAACCTGGTCAGCCCCGAACAACGCGCAGGCCATGGCGAGTACGCCGGTGCCGGTGCCGACGTCCAGGGCGGATTCAGGGGCTGCGTCATCGCTGTGGTAGCAAGCATCAATAAAGCTTAATGCCAATCGGGTACTGGCGTGGTGGCCGGTGCCAAAGGCCATGCCGGGATCCATTTCAATGACTATTTCGTCGGCTGCGGGGTTGTACTCTTCCCAAGACGGTTTGATAGTGATTTGCGGCGTAATCTGGATCGGTTTGAAATGTTTTTTCCAGTTTTTACCCCAGTCTTCTTCTTCAATCAGGCTGGTGACTAGTTGCGGAGTTGTGCAGCCTGGAAATCGTGCGGAAAGTTGTTGTAAAAACTCCCTGATGGCCAGTTCTTTGTCCACCCGTTCTTCGTCGTCAATTAGATATCCGGTTACCGTTTCCTGGGTAACCGGTTCTGTGGCGTCGATGGCTGGGGCACTGGTCTCAACACCGCTTTCGGTGAGTTCGGCGAGAAACCCGGCAATGCTGTCGGTCATGGCTGCGGGACTGCTGATGGCAATTTTGAGCCAGGCGCGGGGAGGGCGATGGCTGAATGGGGTGTCCGGCATGTTGACTCCATGGGGGCATAATTGTTGGTATATGAACACTGAATAACGTCACATAGCATGTGGGGGCGGTTGCGGCAAGAGAAAGAGGTCTCTTTAATGATCGGCAGGGGTAGTTTTTAAGATTCATGGTTGTTAAAAGGGTAGGTGGGTAGGTGGGTAGGTGGGTAGGTGGGTAGGGGGGGAATCGTTATCCTTGCAGTTACTTGTGCTGGCCTGTAATCTCATCTAATGTTTCGCTCCCTATTTTTATCTGCTGGTTGATATTGTAAGTTTGTGGTTTTTAGTGGTTGATCCCCATTGGCCGCAACCCCCTAAACGGACGAAAGGGCGTTTGTTTCTCGAAACGAATACAATTTCCTAAATAACTTTCGTCAACCTCGACTTCTCTAGATAAAAGAGTTTCATCTTCAACATCACCACCGTTCTTTTGGCCGGGGTGTTGAACAGCGCCCTGCATATTTTACTGTAACGAATAAGGGAGTTCCAGGTTTGGTCATCTATTTGGGAGAAAAGCTGCTGGGCTTCGGTAAGACATAGGAGGTGAAGGATATGGAAATCAACCATGAGGTGGACGAGTGTATAGAGCAGTTATGGTACCTCAATGAAAATTTCGCTGATATCTGGCTGTGGAAATCCAACCCGGCGGAGGTTATGGAGGCCACTGTGACGACAACATAACCCAACGGGCGCAGCAAAGTCGGCAGTAAAATACTGCCGTTTTATGCGTTAGCAGTCCAATTACACCACCTAAAAGAAATATTACAACATTTGGAAATAATATATGACAATCGAATACAATGTGTCTCCTGATGGACTACTGATAGAAGTTTTTCCAAAGGGTGAATTGAATATCCAAAAAACAATTGAATATTTTGGTAGGTTACAAAATGATGAAAAAATTAAGTCTGGTGCCGTAGAAATTGTTAATTTTAAATACG
>JAQYVW010000073.1 GCA_030145325.1 Desulfurivibrionaceae bacterium | reverse complement strand
AAAACTCAATCCCTTGAACCTCCCAGGGAGATGCGATACCAAGGGCAACAGCAAACAATGATTCAGGATTCATGTGGTCTAAAACCTCCGGGTAATGGAATGTGACTTTTTATACCATTACCCACACGAAACAGCGAGGAGCCAAGGTAGCAGAGTTACCATCGCCAATCTTCGCATTACTTCGAATATAGTTCCCGGAAACAACAACAGCAGAAGAATAGGTATGCTGTACGGCGTAGTATGAATAATCGTCATAAATGTAAACGTTGGCAACATTGTTACGGCTAATAATTACCCCAGAAATAACGTATGTCCCCTCATCCGGTGCCGTTGATGAACCATGATTAATTTCTATATTACTTGTTGCATACAATCCTGAAATCTTGCTCCCGCTGGGATTTGACTCCAAAACACCATAAGCATCCTTTTTCAACTGGATATCAATCGACCCCACCTTGGAGGGAAAATCTATCTCTGGATAGCCATTCTCCTTCAACAGATAGCCGGTGCCATAGATAAAGAGTTTCTTTTCCACCAGCCCATTACCATAGCTAGTATTCAGGAAACTGGGGCCGACCAGGATGGTGTCTCCGGCAGCAGCACCGTCAATGGCCGCCTGAAGGGTGGTGTATTCAGCCTGATGATTGGGGTTATTGTCCACCAGCAGGGTCGCGGCCAAGGCCGGAGAAAGGACTGCCCCAAACAGGACACAGGCAGTAAGAACAGATAAGGTGGTTACAAATCTTCCAACAATCTTCATTTACTCTTTCTCCTTTTGGTGATCTAGGAACCCAACCGTCCTGGTGGACTAAAAAACAAAATTATGCCAACTACACATATAGTACGACAATCAGCGCTCAAAATTAGTCGCCCCGGTGCACTAAACATGCTTCAGGGAAAACTAAACTCAGCCTAAGCGCGTCCAAGCACTTGCGGTAATAAGTCTAATATATTTAACTGTTAAATGAAACACTGTTTAGTTCTGTAACAGTGGTAACAATAAAAAACAACCATTAACTCACATGACTATGGGGTGTACTCTTATTGAACAGGATGAAGTAGTTGACATTGGCTATCGACACATTCATCCACCACGACGGTGGAGTAGATGACAATCTTGTTTTGGAACCTTTAGTTTGATGCTGGTCGGGGGGGATGGGAAATACTTGGCAATATCAATGTAGTATCTGACGCAGGCGCACCATCTGAAACCGGTTTTGCCATGGACACTTTAAATCCATTTCGCCTCAAGGGAGTGGCCGCTATGATGTCTGCTCAGAGTTGAGCTATTAGGGTTCGAACCTTTATTCACTATCTTCAGTGGGCTCATGGGCGAGGTGCGTATTTAGATATCAATACACCCGTAAGTGACTGAGCTACCTGTGATTAAGAAAAGTTTGCCGCGAATTTTCCTACAATCTTGAGACGACTACAGGCACAAGAGTATGATCGGCTTTTTTGAGCATGGGTAACGTCTTGCGTGTCAAGCTATGGCTCAAGATGGAATTGAATGATGACTTGGATGGCCTCAAGAGAAAACGGAGTCACCCTTGACTTCTATGTGTTTTCCTTGAATATTCTCAAACATGAACGAAAAATTTCAAGCCATTACCCTTAGAGCCACCGGGGCCGAAGAAATCTTCAAGATTGAAGATATTCAGACCCTGTGGAGTGGTTACGGCATGATCATGCGCTATGGCCTCAAGGGTGGCGGTGACCGACACAGTGTGGTGATCAAACATGTCCGGCTGCCGGATCAGAGTGAGCATCCCCGTGGTTGGAATACCGATCTTTCTCATCAACGTAAGATTCGATCCTACCTGGTGGAAACTGCTTGGTACCGTCATTGGGCAGCGCTTTGTGACAACAGTTGCCGCATTCCTCATTGCCTGGCCCTTGAATCATCTGCCGATGAATTTCTGATGGTGTTGGAGGATTTGGATGGCAGTGGTTTCCCGATCCGGAAGGGTTCGGTATCCATGGCTGAGATGCGGGTATGTCTGCAATGGCTGGCGAATTTTCATGCCACCTTCATGGGCAAAGATCCCGCTGGGCTCTGGCCGGTGGGAACCTATTGGCATCTGGATACTCGTCCCGATGAACTGGCGGTGTTGACGGATATTCCCCTCAAAGAGGCCTCCGCCATAATCGATCGCAAACTAAGCGCCAGCCCTTACCAGACCTTTGTCCATGGTGATGCCAAGCTTGCTAACTTTTGTTTTTCCGCCAACGGGCTCCAGGTGGCGGCGGTGGATTTTCAGTACGTTGGTGGTGGCTGTGGGATCAAGGATGTCGCCTATTTTGTCGGCAGCTGTCTTTACGAAGAAGATTGCGAACGGTATGAGGCGGTTTTGCTGGATTGGTATTTTGCCCAACTCAAAGAGGCGTTGGTAAAACGCCAATCACCCGTGGATCCTGTGGCTCTGGAGGAAGATTGGCGTGCCTTGTACCCGGTTGCCTGGACTGATTTTCATCGTTTTATGAAGGGGTGGAGTCCGGGCCATTGGAAGATTCATGGCTACAGCGAGCGGCTTGCCCGTGAGGTGGTGGCACAATTGCAAGGCGAAAGCCCTTAAGGTTCCCCTTTTATCATGCTTGCAGGGCTGCATTCGGTCAGTATTAACATCTGCTACCGCATTGCCATGGAACTGATCCATTACCGCCAACGAGATCGTGCTGGTCAACATCGGCAGCCACGAAGAGGTGTAATGAGCCCTGAACTAAAACTTCTTCATCTTCTCGCCGATACGGGTGGCCTTGTCGCATTGGCTGCCCGGCTTGGGGTTGCAGTCGAGGAGGATTCCCATCACCTTGTCGGCGGTTCTATCGCAGTGGGCGTCTTCAAGCCTACCCAGGAGGTCGGACATCAGTCGGTTGAACTCCTGGCATTTTTCGTAATCGGAGGTGGCGCGCTGGTGGAGGAGGGCGGCCTTTTCCAGTTCATCTTTTAATTCTTGCGGGATATCTTCAGTCATCGCTTTGTATCTAAAAGATCAGTTTGTTCAAGGTATGGGGCAAGGATGCTTGTCACTGAGACCCTGCTAACTGCCTCAGTTTTGCAATCGTTTCCATAGCTCCAGTTTTTCATGGGCAGAGCCGTTACTAATTGCCTCCTTGCTGCGGGCAACCCCGTCCTTGATGGAGTCAGAGATGCCAGCGATGTAGAGGATGGCACCGGCATTCAAGCAGGTGAAATCGATGCAGGCGGTGGGGCCGTTGCCGGCGAGAACCTTCTTGAACCGTTCTGCTTCTTGTTGAAGGTCATTGGTGGTGGCGATTTCTGGTAACGAAACGCGGGTAAGGCCGACTTCTTCAGGGGTTAAGGTGTATTCTTTGAATGTTTTGCCGGTGAACTCGACCACCTTTGTTTCCCCGCACAGGGAGATCTCATCCATCCCATCCCCGGAAGCTGCGTCAAAGCCATGCACGACCATCCCTTGGCTGTAGCCGATTTGTGACATTACCTGGGCGCTGGGCATCAGAAGATTTTCGTTGCCCACCCCCCGTAAACCGATGCTGGGTTGGCAGGGGTTGGCCAGGGAGGCGGCGATATTTAAGGTGGAGCCAAAGCGGATCTGGCTTAAGATGCGGCCCAGGGCGCCGGGATGGATATGTCCGCTCATGCCGTTAAACAAGCCGATTCCAGCCTCCTTGATACTTTTTTCAACTGTACCGATCTCGCATTCGACATTAATCCCCACCGCCTCCATGATATCTACGGTGCCGCAAAAGGAGGAAAGCGCCCTGGCGCCATGTCTGGCCATGGTTGCTCCACATGCGGCGGCGACGATGGCGGCAGCGCTGCTGACATTAAAGGTGTTGAGTTTGTCCATCCCGGTGCCTGAATTTTCCACCACTGGGCCAGAGATATCGTTGGCAACATGCACGGTATCGAACTGGTTGATCGCCTCCCAGGCTCCGGCGATTTCATCCACCGTTTCCCCTTTGGCCACCAGGGCGCCAAGGAAAGCGCCTTGTTGCAGATCAGGTTGCTCATTGAGCATGACTTCTCGAAACATTTCGTAAGTTTCTTGGCGAGTCAGGGCCTCACCGCGAATCAAGCGTTGGATTTGGCCGCCAAAGTTCTGAATAGACTCATTGTTCATATTGTTATCCTTAACAATTGTAGTTTTTTGATTTTGCGGGTGGTGGTAATTTAAACCTTGGTTCAGGGGTATAGCAGCACCTTGATGCTGATTTTTTCGGAAACAAGGGTAAGGGCCTCTTTGAGCTCCCAGAGCTCCATGCGGTGGGAAATCATATCATCGACCTTGATCTTGCCGCTTGCTAAGTAGGCCAAGGCCTCTTCGCCGTGTCGGTAGCTGCAGCCATAGGCGCCGACAATGGTCTGCTCAAGGTAATGGAGCTGATTAAAATCACAAGGGAGTTCATAGTCGTCCTTGGGCAAACCTGAAAAGACCACCAGGCGGCCTCGGGGTTTCAGGTGAGCAAGGGCTTGCCGGTAGGCATCCATATCGCCAACGGCAATGATGCAGACATCGTACAGGTCATGGGTTGGCACTGAGGGAAGGGCAGCTGAAAACTCCCTCCGTTGCTGGTGCGGCTCGATGATGGTTGGTTGCGCTCCTTTTGCCGACGCGGCTCGTGACAAGAGGATGCCCGCCGGGCCCCCGCCCCAGATACCGATGGCCTCATCTTCTTGCAGTCGCGCCAGCTCAATGGCGTTGAGGCAGCAGGAGAGAGGTTCGGCAAACACGGCTTGATCCGGGGTTAAGTTTCCGGGAACCGTGATCAGGCTCTGCACCGGCGCCACCACATATTGAGCAAAGCCGCCATCCCGGTGAAACCCCATAATCTGCATGCTCTTGCATAAGTTACCGGCCCCGGCCAGACAAGGTGGGCACTTCTCGCAGCTGGTGCCTGGATAAACATACACCCGTTGTCCTTCGGCAAAATCCTCCACGTCCGCGCCAACGGCAGAGATTGTCCCCACCACTTCCTCGCCGGGAACCCGGGGCATGACCAGATCACGATGGCCCACTTCAATGATTTTCAGATCAGTGCGACAGAGGCCGGTTACCTCGACCTTAAGCAAGACCTCTCCCGGCCCCGGTTGGGGGATGGGAAGGGTGCAAATCTCAAATGAGCCAATTTCCTTAACAACAATTGCTTTCATCATCGTTTTTGTAATTTCCAGGGACGCCGGAACAGAATGAGGAGGAGACGAGATGGCTTCTGTTTCCGTGCGGATGTGAATGGGGGAGTGGTGTGTGTTACTCAAATAGGGTCATGCTTGACGAATGAGGTTTTTGTCTCGCTAGGTGACACCCTCTCTCCGTCAAGCAATGATTAATAAATAAGAGTAGATAAATAAAAAAAATCAGCTATTTAGTTGCATCGTGAATTCTTTCTTTGGCGTTGCTAAAGGCATTGTCAATTTTTTCGCCAGCTTTTTCCGCGGACCCTTTTTTCTCGCAGGCAACTACTGAAAATCCTAACATGATAACCATCAACAGTAAAAGAACTTTTAAAGGCCATTTCATTTGTCGTTCTCCTTAACGTTTAGTGTCTTATGAAATATTTTGCATAGCCAATGGAATTCTCAGGGCAGTTTTCTTAACATTGGGCAGCTGGCTATAATACAGGCTGTCGCTATCCCAAGCAATCTTTCTCTTTACTCCACCATCTGCAACATCTCATCAATGATATCTAACCCCGCTTGCCAGAACTCAGGATCGTTCAAATCAACGCCGAATGGTTTCACCAACTCGTAAGGGGTGTTGGCGCCGCCCGCCATGAGCAGATCAATGTACTTGGGGACAAAGGATTCCCCTTCCTTCTTGTAAAGGCCGTACAGGGAGAGGACAAGAAGCTCGCCGAAGGCGTAGGAGTAGACGTAGCCGGGGGTGCTCAAGAAATGAGGGATGTATGACCACCAGATCGCGTAGTCGTCAGTCATCTTGACGGTGTCGCCGAACATCTTTTCTTGAGTCTCCAGCCAGTACTTGGAAAGCTGCTCGTTGGAAAGCTCGCCATGGTCGCGGCGACCGTTGTGGGCTAGATCCTCGAAACGGTTCATGGAGACCTGGCGGAAGACGGTGGCGAAGATGGATTCCAGTTTCTGGCAGATAAAGGCTTTTTTCTCATCCGCGTCGCTGATCTGCTCAAGTTGATAGTTGAAGAGTAGTAACTCGGCGAACACCGAGGCGGTTTCGGCCAGCACCAGGGTGGTGTTGCTGTTGTAATAGCCCAGGGCGGCGGCAAAGAACTGGTGCACACCGTGGCCCAGTTCGTGGGCAACGGTGGAAACATCGCGGACGTTACCAGTGTAGTTGACCATCACATAGGGATGCACCTCGGGCACGCAGGGGTGGGCGAAGGCGCCGCCCCGTTTGCCGTCGGTTAGGGGGGCGTCAATCCATTTCTCGTCAAAAAATAGAGCGGCAATCTCAGCCATTTTCGGGGAGAAATCTCCAAACGCCTTCAGCACCATATCCTGACAATCTGCCCAAGGCACACTGCTGGTGGGCAAGTGCGGCAGGGGCGCGTAGCGGTCATAATCCACCAGTTCCGGCAGGGCGAGCATCTGTTTCTTGATCCGATAATAGCGCTGGGGGATATCGTAACGGCTCGTCACTGCTGCCACCAGGGTATCGACGGTGGCGCCAGCCAGTTCGTTGCCCAGGTTCATGGAGCTGACCCATGAATCAAATTTTCTGATCCGGTCGTCGATCATCTTGTCGGCACTGAGGGTGTTGAAGATATGGGTGAGGATGTGCAACTGGCTCTTCAGCCCGGTGGTGAGATCGCTGGCCGCCTGTTGGCGGATCTCGCGATCTGGATTATAGAGGTCTGACAATACCTCTTCTTCGCTGCGCTCATCTTTACCGAACTTGAGATTGCCCATCACCTTATCGAAGAGAGTGGTCCAACTGGAGCGGCCGGTGGGGGATTTTTCAATGAGCAGCGATTCCTCCACTGCCGAGAGCATGTGCTTGGCATAACGACGCATGGAGGCCAGGTAATGGTGGTAATCGGCGAGAACCGGGGAGTCCAGCAGGGGTTGGGCAACACCGTCTTCAACCTTGTTCCATTCCAGTTCGAAGAAAACGGTTTCCTTGCCGATGCTGCTGCCCAGTTCGCGGATCTTTTGTAGAAATGCCCCGGCCTCGGCGTTTTTGGTCTGGGTGGCGAAATTGAGATAGGCGAAGGTGGCTAGCCGCCCCAGGCGTGATTCCAGTTTTTCCAGAGCGCGGATCAGTACCGACAACTCTTCGGCGGAAAGGGTTTTCACCTTGTTCTGGTAGCGTTCCTTAAGTGAAGCGGCCACCCGCTGGCAGTTTTCCATATCAGTGGCGATGGCTGGATCGTTGATTCCGGGATAGAGATCGTTTAGATTCCAATTAACGGCAGCGGTACCCAGTTGGCTGTTCATTTGTTCGGACATGGGGGATAACTCCTTATGGCAATTTGCCGGGATAAAAGGGCCGATGTCGGCCCGAAAGAGGTAATATTGATTTTTTATACAGCCCAAGATAAAGCAAAAGAGTACCAACGAGCAAGCAGAAGCTGCTGTGGGTGCATCTATTTGTTTGGTGCGGGGTAAGGATGAGTCAGCCCGTATCAACCATTATTGATGCTGATCTCTGCACTGGTTGCGGTCTCTGCATTACGGTATGTCCTGCCGATACCATCGAGCTTAAGGACGGTAAGGCATGGGTCACCGGCACGCATTCTATTGCCTGCGGTCACTGCGCTGCCATTTGTCCTGTTAAGGCGATCAGGGTAGGGGAGATAGACCCGGAATCCTTGCACTTTGCTTCTTTTGCGATGAATGAAAGCTGGCTTGCCCCCGGTGAGTTTGCGGTGGCCGATCTGGTCCGGTTGATGGCCTCGCGCCGCTCCTGCCGGAACTACCGGGATAAGCCGGTGAGCAAGGAGATCCTGGTCGATCTGGTCAAGATTGGGGCTACGGCGCCTTCTGGCACCAACAGTCAGCGCTGGACCTTTACCATCCTTAGCCAACGGGCTGAGGTGCAAGCCCTGGGCAACCAGATCGCCCTCTACTTTGAGAAGCTGAATGGTTGGGCGGCCAATCCCTTGCTGCGTTTCTTGACCCGGCTCATTGGTAAACCAGCCCTGAGCCATTACTATCACCGTCATTACCCTTCGGTGCAAAAGAGTTTGCGGGAATGGCGTGCAGATGGCCGGGATCGCCTCTTTCACGGTGCCACTGCCGCCATCTTTATCGGCTCCCGGTCCGGGGCCAGCTGCCCCAGAGAAGATGCGCTGCTGGCCAGCCAGAACATTCTCCTTGCTGCCCATGCCATGGGGTTGGGAACCTGTCTGATCGGTTTTGCGGTGGAAGCGCTGGCCCGAGACCCCAAGTGCAAAAAGATTCTGCACTTGCCGGAGGAGGAGCCGGTGTATGCTGTAATCGGTCTGGGTTACCCACAGGAACCTTATCAGCGTCTGAGTGGGCGGAAAAAACCGGTGGTTCGTTTCCCTTCCCTATAGGGAGTCATGAAATATAGCTTTCTCGGTGGTAACTGCGCCCAGGGTACTGGATTTGCTGCATTAGCGCTTTGCTCTCATTCCGATGTATCGGAGTCTCCCTTGGGTCGCTTGCTGCCTCTTCGCCACCCTGCAAACAGGTACAGATATGGGTATCGGGGAAATAAGGTTGCTACCCGGAGAGTAGTAACCTTAGGTGATTCATTGTTAAGGCTTTTTATAAAAAACATTTGCGACCAAGGGCAAAGAACGATATAGATTTGATGCGGAATAATTCTGTTTCATAGGCATGGCTCGAGGCGAGCCAATGGCTATCTCTAACCAGGAACACAAAGCTTAAATCAACAGTGTTGCGCGGTATCTAACTGATCCAGCGCAAATACTGCGACATGAAATCAATGACCAAACCAGCCAGCGCCACCTACGATGAATCCAAGATCAAAACCCTGAGTTCCCTTGAACATATCCGGCTGCGTCCGGGTATGTACATCGGTCGGCTGGGCAACGGCTCCCATCCCGACGATGGTATCTATATCCTCTTAAAAGAGGTGGTGGATAACGCGGTGGATGAGTTTATCATGGGGGCGGGTAAGCGGGTGAATATCTCGCTGCAAGAGAACGGCATTGTCCGGATTCGTGATTTTGGTCGTGGTATCCCGCTGGGTAAATTGGTGGAGTGCGTGTCGGTGATCAACACCGGCGCCAAGTACAACACTGAGGTCTTTCAGTTTTCGGTGGGGTTGAACGGGGTGGGTACCAAGGCGGTGAACGCGCTCTCCGATTACTTTCGGGTGGTCTCCCATCGAGAAGGTAAATTCGCCGCCGCTACCTTTGAAAACGGCGTCAAGGTAGCTGAAGATGAGGGCGACACCACTGAGAAGGACGGTACCCTCATCGAGTTCAAACCTTCGGCCAAGCTCTTTGAGGACTATGCCTTTCGGGAGGAGTTCATCCAGAAACGGCTCTGGCGTTATGCCTATCTCAACGCCGGTCTCAAGCTCTATCTCGACAAGGAATGCTTCTATTCGGCCAACGGTCTTCTGGATCTGCTGGACAACGAAATCGACGGCACCCAGCTCTACGACCCCATCCACCACAAGGATCCCACTCTGGAGTTCGCCTTCTCCCATACCGATGGCTACGGAGAATCTTATTTCTCCTTTGTCAACGGCACCTATACCAACGAAGGCGGCACTCATCTCTCCGCCTTCCGGGAAGGGATTTTGAAAGGGGTTAACGACTATTCCGGCAAGAAGTTCACCGGCGAGGATGTCCGGGACGGGGTGGTGGGTACGGTGGCGGTGAAGGTCAAGGATCCGATCTTTGAATCCCAGACTAAGAACAAGCTCGGCAATACAGATATTCGGGCCTGGATCGTCAATGCGGTGAAGGATTTTGTCACCGACTATCTGTACAAGAACACCGAGACTGCCGATGTCCTCATTGCCAAGATTCAGCAGAGCGCCAAGATCAGAAAGGATCTCCAGCATGTCCGCAAGGAAGCCAAGGCCAAGGCTAAGAAGGTAGCGCTGAAGATTCCCAATCTAAAGGACTGTAAGTACCATCCCAAGACCGGCAAGCCCTCGCCCGAGGGACGCGAGAATATGATCTTTGTCACCGAGGGGCAATCAGCCTCGGGTTCCATTGTCAGTGCCCGCGATCCCATGACCCAGGCCGTCTTTTCGCTGAAGGGCAAGCCGATGAACGTCTTCGGGCAGCAACTGGCCCTGCTCTATAAGAACGACGAGATGTACAATATCATGCGCGCCCTTAACATCGAGGATTCGGTGGGTGGGTTGCGTTACGACAAGATCATCCTCGCCACCGATGCCGATGTTGACGGCCTGCATATCCGTAACCTGATCCTCACCTTCTTTCTCCATTATTTTGAGAGCGTGGTCAAACGCGGCCACATCTACATCCTCGAAACACCGCTCTACCGGGTGCGGACTAAGAAGGAAACCATTTACTGTTACTCGGAGACAGAGCGGCAGCGCGCGGAAAAGAAGCTGGCCGGTAGCGGCAAGAAGAAAAACCCGGTGGAGATGACTCGTTTCAAGGGGCTGGGCGAGATCTCACCACCTGAGTTCAAGCAGTTTATCGGTAACGACATGCGTCTCAAACAGGTCTCCATCGACCGTTTGAGCGAGGTGCCCATGCTCCTTGAATTCTATATGGGCAAGAATACCCCGGAACGTAAACAGTACATCATGGAGCATCTGGCCTGATTTTGGCCTGATCCTGGACGCCTAAAGCATATGGATACTTCCCAACACGGCAAGCTGCATCAGCTATTCGACAGCAACTTCATCGACTACACCTCCTACGTCATCAAAGAGCGGGCTATCCCCAACGTGGCGGACGGGCTGAAGCCGGTGCAGCGGCGCATCTTGCAGACCTTGCAGAATATGGATGATGGTCGCTTTCACAAGGTTGCCAACGTGGTGGGCGAATCCATGAAGCTCCATCCCCATGGCGATGCCTCCATCTTTGCCGCCCTGGTCAATCTGGCCAACAAGGATTACCTCATCGAGCGGCAGGGCAACTTCGGCAATATCTATACCGGCGACCAGGCCTCGGCGGCCCGGTATATCGAATGCCGCCTTACCCCGCTGGCCCGCGCCACCCTGTTCAATAAAGACATTACCGAATTTGATGATTCCTATGATGGCCGGATGCAAGAGCCGCTGGTTCTGCCCGCCAAGGTGCCCATGCTGCTGATGCTGGGCGCTGAAGGCATCGCCGTGGGGATGGCCACCAAGATCATGCCCCACAACTTTGTGGAATTGCTGGAGGCCCAGAAAAACATCCTCCGCGACGAACCCTTTGAGATCTTCCCTGATTTCCCCAAGGGAGGTCTGCTTGATGCCAGCGGCTACGACCAGGGCAATGGCCGGATCAAATGCCGGGCCCGGATCATCGAATTAGATGAAAAGACCATCCAAATCACCGAGATCCCCCATACCACCACCACCGAGTCGTTGATCGAGTCGGTGGAGAAGGCGGCTCGTACCGGTAAGATCAAGATCATGTCCATCAATGATTACACCGCTGAGAATGTCGAGGTGGAGATCAAACTGGCTCGGGGCGTTTACGCCAAGGACACCATCAAAGCGCTGTACGCCTTTTCAGACTGCGAGGTGCCCATCAGCCCTAATCTCACCGTGATCAAGGATGACCGCCCCGAGGTGATGAATGTTAATGATATCTTGCGTTACAACACCGACAAGCTGGTTAGTGATCTGGAAAAAGAGCTGAACATTGAACTGGGTCGGCTCAATGACCGCTTGCATGCCTCGCTGTTGGAGCAGATCTTCATTGAGGAGCGGATCTACAAGGATATTGAGGAATGTCCTTCCTTCGCGAAGGTACTGGCTGCCGTTGACGCAGGTCTGCTCCCCTTTGCCGAGCAGTTGCTGCGACCTGTGGAGCCCAGCGATATCGAACGGTTGCTGGAAATTCGCATCAAGCGCATTTCTCGCTACGATATCGACAAGAAGAATAAAGAGATCCGAGGGCTGCGGAAGTCCATTAAAGAGGTCAAGACCCATCTCAAGGATATGGTGCTCTTTACCATCAACTACATCGATGGTTTGTTGGGCAAGTATGGCAAGTACTACCCGCGCCGTACCGAGTTAACCACCTTCAGCGAGGTGGAGATCCGCAAGGTGGCGTTGTCCAACCTGACCATGGGGTATGATCCTGAATCAGGTTTTATTGGCACCCATATTAAGGGGGAAGGGGAGTTTGCCCTGGCCTGTTCCGAGTATGATAAGGTCCTGCTTATCTTTAAAGGTGGTTTGTACAAGGTTATCAGCGTTATCGATAAACTCTTTATCGGTCACGATGTGGCTTGGTGCGGGAAAGCAGGCGGTAAAACCGTTTTCAATCTCATCTACCGTGACGGCGATCAGAACCTTTCTTACGTGAAGAGGTTCAAGTCGCCTAAGTTTATTCTCGACAAGGAATATCGTCTTTTTGATGAACATAAAAAGTCGGAGATTCAATATCTCAGCACCACGGCTGATGGTGCGGTTCGGGTTAATTTCGTGCCCAATAAACGATCCCGGAGCAATTTTACCGAGTTTGCCTTTGATGAATTTTTGCTCAAGGGGGTTGCTGCCAAGGGCAAGAGGATTTCACCCAGAACGGTACGGCGGATTTCGGAAATTGCCAAGAAGAGTGCTCCCCAGGATGTTGAGCCGCCTCAACCCACCTTGTTTACCTCGGTAGGCAAAAAAGAAGACTCTGAAGCAACCTGATCGTGATTGGGGGAACGGCCTGATTAGTAATGCTCATCTCGTGGCGGAGAGGAATGTTCCAACGTTGGTTTATCTTTTCGCTCTCGCTATCCTCTGTAATGCGGCTAAGAACTCCACGGGCTCGAAGGGTTTGGTTATATAGTCATCCATGCCAGCATCCAAGCATCTCTCTCGGTCCCCTGCCATGGCGTTGGCGGTCATGGCAATAATCACCATGTGCTCACCATAGATTTTTTCGTTCAACTTCTGCAGCAACTCTCCTTCTTCCCTGAAAACACCATCCTTCTCCCTTTCACAGCGTCTGATTAGATTCGTGGCGGTGATACCATCCATATTTGGCATCTGCACATCCATGATCACCACGTCAAAACTCTCAAGGGCAAGGATTTCAAGGGCATTATAACCGTCTTCGGCAGTTATTACCTGATGACCATTTTGTTGCAGGATGATGCGGGCTAGTTCCTGGTTAATAAAATTGTCTTCCACCAATAAAATCCGCAATGATTCGGTTTTATTGATGGTGACCTTAATGTTTTCGGCGGTGGCGGGATTTTCGACAGTGCTGTGGTCCTTTTTTAAGGCCACGGTAAAATGAAATGCGGCGCCGTGACCATATTCACTGTCAACCCAGATTTCGCCACCAAGTAGTTCCGTGATTTTTTTACAGATCGTAAGCCCCAGGCCTGTGCCGCCATGCATTCTGGTTACACTTGAATCCGCTTGGGTGAAATTATCGAAGATGCGTTCCTGCATCTTCTTGGGGATGCCGAGGCCAGTATCGCTCACGGTGAATTGTAGAAAAACCACCCCATCCCTTTCACCTATTTTGATAATTTTGAGCCCTATCTCACCAAACTCAATAAATTTCATCGCATTGCCGAAAAGGTTAACCAAGATCTGCCGCAAGCGGAATTCATCGCCCACCAGAGCATCGGGCACCTCTGGGGAAATTTCGTAACGCAGTTGCACTCCTTTTTCTGTGGCCTTGAAGGCAAATGTTTTCTGTATAAATTCAGGAACTTTTCTTAGGCTGAAGGGGCGCTCGTCCAGGGTTAACTGCCCAGCTTCAATCTTGGAAAAGTCGAGAATGTCATTGATGATATGGAGAAGAGACTCAGCTGACTCCTGTACGGCGCTCAGGTAATTTTGTTGCTCGGAAGATAGTTGGGTATCTAAGGCCAGTCGATTCATGCCGAGAATGGCATTCATCGGCGTGCGTATCTCGTGGCTCATGTTGGCCAGGAATTCACTCTTGGCGCGGCTGGCCCCGTCTGCTTGGATGCGTTCCTTGATCTCGGCCTGTAACTCTGTATTTATCTTGGAGAGTTCTGCTGTTCGCTGGTCCACCAGTCGTTCCAGATTGGCCCGGTTTTCTTCCAGTTCGCTCTCCACCTGTTTCCGCCGGACGATATCAGCCTGTAGAGTTAGATTCATTGTCCCCAGCGCCTGGGTCTTCTCTTCCACCTGTTGCGCCAAAGTGCGGTTAAAGGTTTCAATCTCTTCGCTGTAGGAGGCGAGACGGTCTTCAAAGAAATCAATGGCGGATCGTAATTGATCCACTTCGTCCCCCCCCTGAGAGTTAGAGTAAAGGAGGTTTCGGTCATGGCGCGAACAATATTTGCGACCAAGGTCACCGATCATGATGGTGAGACTGGTAAGTGGGTTGATAATTAAGCGAATTAAGAGAAAACTTGCCAAAGCGAAGAGGATGATGCCCACCAGAGTGAGATAGATATTATAAGTCTTCAACTGGTCGGCCAGGTAATAGATCGTTTCATTGGGCTGAAAATAAAGGAGGGCGAAGTCTTGAGCATCCACCGTAAATTTTCGGTAGCCACAGGAAAGTTCACCGTTTAATTCGTCGGCGAGAAGTCCCTCTTGGGAGCCTTGGTTGCCTACCACCTCTCGGATAGCTTTAACCTCAAGAGGGGTGAAATTCCGGTTGGTGTTATCTGCCTGGATTAGTATTTTGCCGGTGGGTGACTGCACCAGCACTAATTTGCCTTGATCTGGAAGAAAACGCTCCAGGATGGTCTGTACCTTCTGTAAAGAAAGGCGAGCCCAGATAATTCCCGAAATTTCCCCATTTTGTTTTTGCTTAACCGGAATGGAGATATCTAGCAGGGGGAGGGGGTAACCTTGTTCCCAGGTGGCATTTCCCAGAAAAGTCGTGAGTTCCAGCATGGGCTGCTGATAGATTGGTGACGAAAAAAGGTTGAGAAGTTTGTCCGCATGTTTAGCATCGGGAAACTTATTGATCCGCAACCATTCCTGACCTCTGACATTAACGGCTGAAATCCGGAAAAGTGATTCCTCGTTCTGGAGGAGTCCGGCCATGGCCACTCTGGCTTGAGCCGGGTTTTGCTGATCTGGCGGGGAAATGGTAGCCAGCAATTCAAGATGAGACTCGCTGACCAAGAGGAATTGACGAATATCCTCTTCGGCCTGTATTAATTTACTGGCCGCTTGTTGCCTGAACATATCACCCATGTGGCGAGAAAATGTCTCAGTGCTCAAAAAATGATAGAGGCCGATAATGATCAGAAAAGGCAGCAGAGAGGCGGCTAGTATCTTAACAGAGAGATTCATTGATCACTTAACGGATGATTTCGGCTTGCGAGGTAACATCCACCGGAATATCCAGCTGAAGTTTGCTTGCCGTGCGTAGATTTATAACCATTTTGCCAGGGTAATAGTAATATGGTAACTGGTCGGCGGTTCGTCCCTGAAGCAATTTGTCGGCGTACTCTGCAAGTTTGGGGGCAACCTTAGCCATGTCAACCACCATTCCGGCCAGGATTCCTTGCCGAACATGTCTCTCGAACTGGGCCAGCACCGGAAACCCTAATTTATTCTGCCAGTTGATTATTTCGGTAATGCACTCATCATTCACCCCCGGCGAATAAA
>JAQYVW010000072.1 GCA_030145325.1 Desulfurivibrionaceae bacterium | reverse complement strand
GTCGTTCATTCGTTTGTGTTGTTGGAGGATTTGTCCAACTTCGACAATTACCGTATCTCCGGTGGTGCGTCCGAAGGAATCATTGATGGTCTTGAAGTCATCTAAATCTAAGATCATCAATGAGAGGTCGTCTTTATAGCGTTTGGCGCGTTCGAATTCTATTTCCAGAACATCAAAAAAATGTTGGCGACTGCAGATGCCGGTGAGGGAGTCGGTTTTATGTAATTCAGCCACCTTTGACTTGGCCTGTTGCACCTCTTTGTGGAGATGAAATTTCTCCATGGTGTTGGCCATGGTTCTTTTCAAGACCATGAGCGTGATTTTTTCTTTGTTGAGGTAATCGTAGACCCCGGCCCGGAGCATTTGTGAGGCAACCACCGCGTCGTCATTGTCGGTGGTCAGAACCACCGGGATCTCCATCACCAAGGTGCCAAGGTGATCCAGAAAGTCTTGGCCGGTTCCGTCGGGAAATGAATGATTGAGGAAAATCATATCGAATTTGCTATTCCTGAAGGTATCTAAGCCTGCCGCGATATCTCGTGCTCTGGTTATTTCGATATTGCTATCGTCGCGGAGAAGTTCATGGAGAAGATGGGCAAAGGCGTCGTCAGCCTCGATATGGAGTATTTTTAAGGTTTGATCCAGTTTAATGATGTCACTGTCCCGGTCATGGGCGGTCAGTTCGTATTTGTTCATGTTTTTGATTTTTTTAACGATTTCGCTAATGCGTTGACCGGCCTTTTTAATGTCATCGATATGCCGAGCCAACCGTTCTGGGTCGTCGTGATCCATCTCCAGGATGTTGATTCCAAAGAGTAGAGCGGTGAGTGGTTGGCTTAGTTCGTGGGCTGTGGCACCGGCCATCTGCAGCAGGACGTTGAGGCGTTCATCGTCGAGGACTCTTTTTTGTTGGGCAAGAATCTTTTCATTGGCGTTTTGTAGTTCCTGGTTAGCCCGATTGAGTGCTGTTTTTTGGCGATGCATTTCCAGAAAGATATTGACCTTACTCCTAAGGATATCTGCATCTAAGGGCTTGAAGAGATAGTCAACAGCGCCGGTTTTGTATCCCTTGAAGATCTGTTTGTCATCCTTGCCGATGGCAGTGACAAAGATGATCGGGATATCGCTGGTGGCCATGTTCTGTCGTAAGAGAGTGGCGGTTTCAAAACCATCCATCCCCGGCATCATGACATCTAAAAGGATCACGGCGAATTGGTGCTCAAGGGTGAGGGCCAGCGCTTCGTTGCCGGATGAGGCCATGATCGGTTCCGTATCGAGATCTCGGAGAATTCTCTCCATGGCAACAAGGTTTTCCCGTCGGTCATCTACCACCAGGGTTTTTGGTTTACTGGCATTCATTGGTATCCGCTCTGATATTGTTTCGGGTGCTGGGGCTAGTTGGAGTTTTTTTGCCAGTTCGGTCGACAATCATATTCAGGAAGTGACCAATCTGCACCAGGGTTAGAATCTGATCGATGTCGCCACCCTCTATTGCCGCCCGTGGCATGGCCGGGGCCTCGGCCTCTTCTGGATCTTGGGCAAGGGTGTAACCGCCGAATTCTTTTATTTTTTTGATTCCTTGGCTGCCGTCATTGTTAGCGCCGGTGAGGATGATGCCCAGCAGCTTTTCGCCATGGGCCGCCGCCGCACTTTCAAACATAACGTCGATTGAAGGCCTGGAGAAGTTGACCGGCGCGTCCACAGATAGCGACAGGGAGCCGGTTTCTTCCAACAGTAAGTGATAGGCGGCGGGAGCCAGGTAAACGGTTCCCGGTTGCAATGGTTCTTTGTCCATGGCCTCTTTAACCGGCAGAGCACATTTCTTGTTGAGATAGTGGGTGCGATAGCCATCCATTCCTTCTTCCAGAACATGCAGGACAACGACCACCGACGGAGTAAATCCAGGTGGTAGCGATGAAAGAATCCTGGCCAAGGCGTTCATTCCCCCAGCCGAAGCGCCGATCGCCACGACCCGATAATTAACAAACATCATCCATCTCCTGTTGTCGATATATCTTGCGAAAGATATTTCCTTTTTGGGAAACAGGGGCAAATTTGTCCACCATGCTTGAAAACTGTAACGACTCTTTAGCCCCCAGGCAGAGGAAACCGCCTGCACAAAGGCTTTCCTCGAAAAGTTCGAGAACCCGATTCTGTAATTGCTTATCAAAATAGATCAGCACGTTGCGGCAGAGAATCAGGTTCATCTCGCCAAATGCCGAGTCAGAGGCGAGATTATGGGGCGAAAAAACGATATTCTTTTTGAGATTATCATTCATTTTTGCACTGTCATATTTGGCATGATAGTAGTCGGCAAATGATGCTTTAGGCCCAGAGTTGTTGTAATTGGCGGTATAGTTCTTGATCTTGTTTAAAGGGTAGATGCCATCCTTGGCGATGACCAGGGAGCGTTTGTTGTAATCCGTGGCATATATCTGACATCGATCATAGAAACCTTCCTCTTGGAGGAGGATGGCCAGGGAGTATACCTCCTCGCCGGTGGCGCATCCAGCGCACCAGATTTTAACATAAGGCCAGGTTTTAAGCCTGGGAATGATCGTTTCTCGTAATTCTTTAAAGAACAGTGGGTTCCTGAACATATCGGTGACGGTGATGGACATGTCGAGAAGAAAGTGATCAAAGGCTTTTGAGTCATGAAGGAGAACAGGGATTAATTGGGATATATGTTGGGCTTTTTGTCGTCGGAGCTGAATCTGGATCCTTCTGGCCAGAGACGCTGGGGCATAATGACGAAAGTCGTAGCCGTAGCGTTGGAAAATAGCCTCCAGGAGAAGTTCTGTTTCCAATCTGGTTGTTTGGCTTCGATCCTGACTGAGCATTCTTACTCCTGCCGAGTAATTTTTTTGTCGTTTGGTGCTGAAATAATTATTTGAATAACCATACTCGCATCAGGGAGAGAAGTTGTTCCTGGTTAATTGGTTTGGCCAGGTAATCATTGGCTCCTGCCTCCAGGCAGATTTGCCGGTCTTCCGGCATTGCTTTGGCGGTGAGAGCGATTATCGGCAGATCTTTAAAACGAGGTTGTTTTTTTATCTCACGGGTGGCCTCATAGCCGTCCATTACCGGCATCATAATATCCATTAATACCATATCGAACTCCTCGCCATCCAGCTTATCAAGAGCTTGTTGGCCGTTGGCCGCCATCACCACCTGCATGCCGATCTTTTGCAGAAGGCCCGAGAGCGCGAAGGTGTTGCGCATGTCATCATCCACCAGGAGGATCTTTTTGTCTTGAAGGGTTTCGTTGCTGTCATGGATCATTTTGATCATGTTTTGTTGTTCGTTTGGCAGGGTGGTGTTCATGCTGTGCATGAACAGTGATACCTCGTCCAGCAGTCTTTCATTTGAGTCCACCCCTTTGACCACCACGGTTCTGGCGTGCCGGTAGAGGATGTCGTTTTCCTCCTCGGTGAGATCTCGAGCTGTGTAGACAATCACCGGCACCTTGGCAATGCTTTCCTCCTGATCAATTTTGGTCATGAGGTCAAAGCCGCTCATGTCCGGTAAGCCCAGATCAAGGATAATGCAGTCAAAGGCCTCGGTGCACATGATCTGGTAGGCATTTTCCCCGGTGGCGGCGGTGATTATTTCAATCCCCTGCGGGGTAAGAAGTTTCTTGATATTGTCACGACTGATCTTATCATCGTCGATGATCAGGAGTTTCTTGACCTGGCCTTGGATGATTTTCTCAAATTGGTCGAATACTTTTGTCAGGTTCTTTTGGGTGGCCGGTTTGCTCAAAAAACCAATCGCCCCCTTGAGTAACGGCAGGGATGATTCCTTGGTGGCCGAAACGATATGAACCGGGATATGTTTGGTGTCTGCATCGTTTTTGAGTTTTTCCAGAACATTCATTCCGTCCAGATCCGGTAAGCCGAGATCAAGAATAATCGCCTTCGGCTGATACTCTTTGGCCAGCAAGATTCCGCTGTTGCCGTCAGCCGCGATCAGGGCTTGGTATCCCTTATCTCGAGCCATCTGGCAAATAACTTGGGCAAAAATAGCATCATCTTCAATGATCAATAATGATTTGTCGCCAGCGTGGATGGTCTGGCGGTCATCGTCGAGACAGTTGCTTGTGGTGGGGGGGGATGTTGGCGCAGGGTTGGGCGGATCTTGGCGGGTGGGACGATTGACTTTATCCTGACTTTTGCAAGGAGAGGGGGGGGAAGCGAGGATATTCGTTGCCTCAATGATTGGTAGGTAGAGGGAAAAAGTACATCCTTCCCCTTGACTGCTGTTAAGATGTATTTCGCCGCCGAGAAGCCAGGCCAGTTGCCGGGAGATAGTAAGTCCTAGGCCGGTGCCGCCATAGCTTCTGCTGGTTGAACCGTCTTCCTGGCGAAATGCTTCAAAGATGGAGTCCTGTTTGTCAGAGGAGATGCCGATACCGGTATCAATAACCGTAAAACAAATTATCTTTTCGGCGCTTTGTAGTTTTGGCTGTTTAAATTCTACTTTTGTGACGGCTGGTTTTGCTTCCAGGGTAACCGAACCTTGGCTGGTAAATTTAATCGCATTGCTGAGTAGATTGTCGATAACCTGTTTGAGGCGCTGATCGTCGGTGCAGATGGTTTGGGGTAGTGCAGAACTGAAATGCACCGAAAAAATTAAACCCTTTTCCTTGGCGAGATGGCTGAAACGATCCTCAATGTCATTTTGGAGATGGGCTAATTGTAAATCTTGGTGGTGAATTTCAAGCCGTCCTGCTTCCACTTTGGAGAGATCAAGGATGTCGTTGATCAGGTTAAGTTGATCACGACCGCTGCTGTAGATAATTCTGGCCGCTTCCAGTTGATCTGGGGTGAAATTACCTTCATCGTTTTCGGCCAGAGATCTGGCCAGAATAAGCAGGCTGTTCAAGGGACTGCGCAGTTCATGGCTCATGTTGGCCAGAAACTCGGATTTGTATTTGCTGGCCTGGGTCAGTTCGTCAGCCTTTATTTCCAGAGTTGTTTGCGCTTGGGTGATTTCCTGTCGTTGTTTCTCAAGATATTCGGTTTTTTCTTCAAGTTCTTCATTGGCGGCGCGGAGTTCCTCGCTCTGTTCTTCCAGTTCTTCATTGGCGACTCTCAGTTCTTCCTGTTGACTCTGGAGTTCTTCACTTTGGCGCTGGGTTTCTTCAAGAAGGGACTGTAATTCCTGGCGGGCTTGAGCGGTATGGATGTTGATGGCGATGGATTCTGTAATCAGTTCCAGAAAACTTTGCTCAAGGTTGGAGAATTCACGGCTGCTGCCAAATTCCATAACGCCCACGATCGTCCCTTTATGGTTTAAGGGTAAAACGATAATGGAACTGGGCGGTGAAAAGCCAAGGCCTGAATTGATAGCGTGGTCAACATGGTCGGGAGGGACATGGTTGAAAACGATGGTTTTTTTATCAAGGGCAGCTTGTCCGACTAATCCTTCCCCCATGGTGAAATCTTTGTCGTAACCCTGAGTGGAATCTAGGGCATATCCTGCCTGTAATCTAAGCTTGTTGCCAGATCGAATGAAAAAGGCGCCAATCTGAACTTGCAGGTATGTGCAGATGAAATCCATGACATTGCGTCCCAAAATGTCAATGTCCTGCTCACCCTGCATGCAAATGTTAATTTCTGCTATTCCGGTTTTGATCCAGTTTTGTTCTTCAAGGGCGATGGCCATTGTACGGAGAGCGATACTCAGGGAGTCTTGTTCCGAGCGCGGAGTAATGTTAATTGAAAAATCCCCATTGCTGATACTGTTTGCCTGGTCAATAACATTCTGGAAGCTGGCGATCATTTGGTTGACTGAAATGGATAGGATATCCTTGTTGCTGCGAACTGTGATTGTGCGGTCAAAAATGCCAAGGGAGATGTCACTGCATACTGAAGCAATAAACTGTAGAGAGGCGGCAATTTTTTGAAAACTCTCGTTGAGGATGCCGAATTCGTCGTCGGTTTTGGTAATTGCATCAGGGAGAACCTCAAGATCACCGGCAGCTATTCGATTGGCTTGGCGGGTGAGAATGTGCAGGGGGCGAGTAACCATTCTTGCGGCCCACAGAGCCAAACATAGAACGATAAAGGCCACGGTGAAAAACAGTTTTATGGCTATCCTGGTTTGTCTGTTAACGTCTTGGAAGGCTTTTGCCACCGGTATTTCCGTGATAACCGCTAACGGAACATTGGTAACTTCAATGGCGCTGAAAAGACCAAGAACCTCATTGTTGTCATGATTGCGGTAGATGCTGGTGACTCCTTGCCGAGTATCATCGCTGTTCCATTTATGGCTATATTTGAGCCATGCTCTGGTTTTTTCTGTATCTATTTTTGCCTCTATTGGCGATGAGGGTGCGGTTAAAGTGGAACGGGAGCGTATCAATAGATCGTGACCAACCAGAAAGGAATCAACGCCACTGGTTGGATCGTTACTTATCATGATCTGGTCTATTTGGGTTGTGCTGAGTTGGATAGCCATTAGGCCGGAGATATCTCCGGCCAAGGAATAAACGGGCGAGACCAGAAAACAGGCTTTGGTATTATTGGATGGACTGTACTTGTCGAAGTCCGAAAAGACAGAGCGTTTTTCTTGAAAGGCGGTGCGGCAAGCTAGTCCGAAATGGGTTTGAGCATAGGGGCCGGTAAAGATATTGGTGCCGAGATCAGGTTCTTCCGTTGCCGAGTAGAGAATGTTGCCATCTGCGTCGATAAGTAAGACATCATAAAATTCGTTTATTGATAGGAAATACTCAAATTGGTCGGCTGTTTTATCGGTAATTTCTTTCCATTTGCCACTGTAAATAAAGTCTTGCAGATCTTGTCCGGAAGTTTTGAAAGCATTGGTCAGGGTTTGCAGTTGTATTCTGACGTTTTCACGTCTAGCTTCCCCGTTAAGTGAATTCAGGCAGTCATCGAAAAAATCTTCGATTTCTTTGGTTTGATGACGAGCCGTATCTTGTAGGTGGGTGATGATTTCTTTCTTAAGGGTTTCGTGGTTGCTGCGATAGTTAATGTAACTTGCGGTGGCCAGTGGGATAAGAGATACAGCCAGGAACCAGTACAGTTGGACCCGAAAAAATCCTTTTCTGCGGATAGTTTGTAGTAGTCCTGGTTGTTTTTTGTCCTGGTGATTCTTGTTGCTCATATCTCTCCCCTCAAATGTTTGTTAATTTTTATAACAGTTGGCGCAGAAAAAGTCGAAGCGGCTGAGGAGGAAGGGGCGATTTTTTTAGGAGCGCTAAAAACGTTGTAATGAAAAAGGTTGGTGGCTTTCTTTCGAAACGGTTCTGGCCTTAGGGTTTGGCCATATCTTGTAAAAGACAAAAAAAAACAGGACCCTCTGGTTGGCGAGGCTCCTGTTTTTTGCGTGATGGTAAAAACGGCCATTATTGATGGCCGTATTTCTCCTGATATTTTGCCTGCATCTGTAGAAGTTTTTCCATGTATGCATCACGTTGCTCGATGTTTTGGGAAACTTCCATCTCTTCGATGGTGGAACGAAGCGGTCCCCTAATATCGATGCCGTGGCGGTTCAATCCTTTTTCGTTGGTTCGGTCAATAATCAGCACCGCATAGTATTTGATCAGCATGCGGGTTCTTGCTTTACGCCGGAAGAGATAGGATTGACCACCCAGGGTGTTAAGAAAGAATCCAGAGTATTCGTAAAGAGAATTCAGGGGTAATTGCAAGGGAAAGGTTGGGGCATCGCAAGTTACTTCTTTTTCTGACCAGTGGTAGAAATCAGCCATCAGGGGTTCGAGTTTGTCTGATTCGTGGATGAGAATGTCCTTGAGCATGAGCAAGTTGGTTTTGCCGAGAATGCGGTAGAAGTGGGCTGAGTTGGTGAGGATGGTGAAAAGGTCATCGGTCTCGCGGTTTACCACTGGCGGATTGGCGTAGAGTTTTTTGGCAATCTGGACTAGGAGCTCTTCGCTGGTTTCGTTGGTGGTATAGGCTGCCATATAGTCTTGTTGATCAAGATAGTTAAAAAAAGCTTGGATCTTGTCGGTTGCTTCTTTGCAGGGGTCAATAACTACGGTGACTTGTGGTGCAGGAGCAGCAGGGGCAGGGGTAGCCTCGGGGAAGGGTAGCGGGGTTGGCGCTGGTGGCGTCACTGTTGGTTCGGGGGGGGGGGCGATGGGCGGCGGTGTTAGTTCTTCCGCGTAACGTAGTCGTTCTGCTTTAGTAGCTTCGCGGGTAGCATTATCGATGGACTTCTGCCAGGCAAAGTAGCCAATCCCGGCAAGGGCGAGGGTGACGAGGATGGCCGCAATGATGACGGTATTTTTGTTGGTTCTATTTTCGTTGATCTTCGGCATGATAAGGTGTCCCGAATTTTGATTTTATATGAATAACTATTGAAAATTGATACTTTATCGCGCTGTAGCCGTGAGGTCAAACGAAATATGGTGAGTTGTCGGGATACCGGTTAGCAAATCATGTATGTGAAATCGGGGCGTTGGCGTCTCTGTAATGTTGCGGGGAAGGCGTTTTGACAGACCCTTAGGTGGTCAGGTTCCGGTAGATCTGTGGCATCCGGTAGGGCAGTTTTTTGATATCATCAATGAAGATATAATTTACATCCCCATACATATGGGCGATGTAGTCGTGAGCTTTGCGGTCAACGGTGATGCAAAAGGGATGGATGCCACTGTTTTTTGCTTCAAGAAGAGCATGGCGGGTGTCTTCGATGGCATAGTCGCCCTTGTAATCATCATAATCTTCTGGTTTGCCATCGGAAAGGGTGATTAGTAGTTTTATCTTGGCATCGCTTTCAGCAAGCAGGTTGGTGAGATGGCGAATGGGCGGGCCCATGCGGGTGTAATCTTTGGGGGTAATGGCGGTAATTCTGCCTCGAACCGTATCATTGTAAGGCTCATCAAGGTGTTTGATGTGATAGAGCTCCCCTCGCGAGCGGCGCATGCCGGAAAAACCGTAAATGGCGTAGCGGTCGCCCAAAACTGCCAAGGACTCGCAGAGGAGCACCAGCGCTTCCTTGATCGCGGTGCTGATCCATCCCTCGGTGGACGAGGACATGTCCACCATAAATACGGCGTTGATGTTCCTTTGGTCGCGAAGCAGCCGAATATAGAGCCGCTCTGAGGGTGGATGGCCAGCGAGAAGGTCGGAATGCGCTTCAATGACCGCGTCAAGGTCTATATCATCGCCGTCTCGTTGTCGTTTAACAAATCGTTGTTGACTGCGCATCATCTCAAACTGGTGACGGAGTCTGCGCAGTTGGCCGCGATATTTAAGCATGGTTTCAGCGATGAAGGTTCCCTTGACAGGTTGCAGTTCTTTTTGCAAGAGGGTACACCAGTTTTTTCTGAAACCGTTACGGCGAAAGTCCCACTCATCATAATTATTGACGTTTGGATTGCTGTTGGTTTCTTCTTCCGGCTCTGGGCTGGCTCCGGTGCTGATCCCGCTACCTGCTCGCTGGTTGGCGCTGGAGATATACTGTTGCGGTATATGGCCGAGATCGTTGCGTATTTCACGAAGAAGGGGTTGCAATGACTCTGGCAGTGGTAGCTGCTCGTCGTTGATGGTGATATAGGTTTGCGTTTGGTTGTTGTCCGACTGCGGCTGACGGAGGCTTTCGTCTTCTCGGCCCGGTTGGATAATTGTCCCCTCGTCAGATTCGGTCAGAGGAGAGGGGGGGGAGGCGGCAAGTCCTTCAGCCGGTGCCTCTTCTTTGATCTTGCTTCTTTTGGGGAGGATGGCAGCCAGGGCGTTAATAAAATGAGTTCGGTTTTTTTCTCGTCTTTGCTGCCCTGCTTGTTCTGCTTCACCTGGTTTCAGGATTCCCACATAGCTGATGGGCATGGTGGATTGATACTCACCGGGCAAGAGCGTAAGATCGGCATAGAGGTTGGCAGCAAGTTGGGCGGAACCATAGGGAGAAGCGTCTGGCGACTTTTGGGTGGAGAGACCTTGTTCCGCCCGTTTTCGAATTTGCTCTTCTCTTGTTGCCCACCCACCGTTAACAGTGTCGGCAAGTATCCATTGCTTCAGTCCTTCCATGATCTTTTCTTGGCCGGTGAGAGTGCTGCAATCTGGGCGGAGTTTTTGTAATTGTTGACGAATCTCTTCTGCGTCGCGGTCTAGTCCCGGTAGTTCGTTTTTGAGAAAGGTTGTGGCACGCACTGTCTCAGCCAGCAGAAAAAGATCAGCAGCTAGGGATGGTAGCGGGAACATGGCAAAAAAGTTTTGTAGCCATGCTTGCTGGTTTGACCATTTGTGCTCATATTTGTTGCCTAAAGCGATGATGAGTTGGTCTTCAGGTGGTGTCTGCAGCCGAAAAAGGCCGCAGCTCAGGAAGGCCCATTGCATTGATACGCTCAATTTGTAGAGCAGGAAGTTGTCCTCGCTTTTGCTGAATTTGGAAACGTTCGCTGGCAAATAGATGGTGGTGGTGTTGGTATAGGAAACTTCGTTGTGGGCCAGGGTGATCTCGTAGCCAGCCAGACCGGTGAGGTAAGGTTGTAGCCGCCCCTTCACTTGGTCAAAGGTGAGGCCTGGCTCCCCGTTCTGTTTGCCGGCAAAACTGGTTTCCACAGCTGCGAGAAAACGGTTGGCCACCTGGAGGCCGCTTTGTTCATAAATATCAAGGGTAGCATTTACCCATGCTGAAAGCTGGCGGTGGTGGAGGCAGGTAAGTCCTTTGGGTAATTGATCGAGAAAGGCGAAGCACAGTGCATAGCTCACCGGCCAGATGGCCATGATCTGTTCATAAACCACTTCTCTGGTTTCTTCCGGAAGGGTAGTCAGGAAGTCTACATGCTCGTCAATATCCCATGAATGGAGTGACTCCAGGCTGATAAGCTGGTGTAGGCGTTCTTTGACCGTAATAAGGTTCATGGTGCACCTCAGAAAATAGAGCTTACCATTTCGTCCATTGCCGCCAGTAGTTCATGGTCGTCGGTGAGGGTTTCAGTGATGGTGGCCCGACAGGCTACGCGGGTTGGGATCCCTGCAGCGATGAGGATCCCGGCATGGATCAGTAAACGAGTGCTGGCCCCTTCCTGCAAACCGGCATCCATAAGGCTTCTGGTCATGATGGCCAGTTTTACCAATGCCGCCGCAGTTTTTTGTTCAATGGCCGCTTCCCTGCTAACGATCTCTGCTTCTAGTGCTGGTGGCGGGTAGGTGAAGCCCATGGAGACAAACCGTTGTCGGGTGGATTGTTTTAGATCCTTGAGTACGCTCTGGTAGCCAGGGTTGTATGAGATGGCGAGCATGAATTCGGCCGGGGCGGTGAGTAGTTCGCCTGTTTTTTCAATGGGTAGTTCGCGGCGGTCATCAGCCAGGGGGTGAATGACCACGGTGGTGTCCTTCCGTGCCTCAACGATTTCATCGAGATAGCAGATGGCCCCGGTTCGGACTGCTGAGGTCAGCGGCCCGTCCATCCAAATTGCCTCACCGTTTTTGATCAGGTAGCGGCCCACCAGATCACTGGTGGAGAGATCATCGTGGCAGGAGATGGTGACCAGTGGTCGTTTGAGATCCCAGGCTAGATATTGCATAAAGCGGGTCTTGCCGCAGCCGGTGGGGCCTTTGAGGAGAATGGGTAATTTGTTTTGAAAGGCCGTTCGCGCAATGGTTAGTTCGTTGCCCTGGGGCAGGTAAAATGGTTCGGTGTGGATACGGTGCTCTGATATTTTCTCTGTGCGGGTTGTCATAGATAACCTCCTTGTGGTTAAAGGGTAAGTCAGGTGGAGGCGGGAAGCAAATTTTTGAAAGTTTTTTGTTTTGTTTGAACTGAGGTTGTCCATGGGGAAAGCTTGCTGAATGTAAGCGGGGAGTTGTCAAAGAGACTTTCATCCGGTAAATATGTCAGGACTGTGTTCAGATTCGGCATCATTAAATTGCGGCATGACTGAAAGGAGCATCGTGAAACGAAAATGGTATGAGAAGTATTTGCCCTTTGTTGCCCAAAGTCAACGTATGCAGGTTGAATGGCTGGTTGGCACAATTAGGAAGGGTACATTGCATCTGGATGAGATCACCCCCTATGTTCGACTGCTGCTGGCAGAGGAACAAGGAGAGGAGGGTGAAACGCTGGTGGATTTCTTAAAAAATCTCGATGGGGAGGTGCTTTGCCGGATGGTACAGGCCGCCGATATTTATGATGTTGCCAAGTTGATGCGATTGGTGCCGTCGCCCACCGTGGAGCAGGCGGTTGTTGCTTTAGGTAAGGAGCCGCCACCCTACGAGAAAAATCCGGAGATGATTCTTGATAAGGTTTTTCAGGCTATTCATGATCGTTCCGAGACGTTGTTTGAGAAGGCTGCTTTGGAACTAAAAAAACGTGATGATGCTCCGGCTCATTTTGAGGATGCATATGAGCGGTTTGAGGAAATTCTCGCCGATGAGAGAATTTTGAGCGCCATGTATCCGAAAGCATGGAACTGAGTACTTATGTACCAACCAACTTAGTTGTTGCCATTGGTTTTGTGAATAAGTAAAGCCCATTTCTCAACTTGCTAGAGAAATGGGCTTTACTGTTCCGAGAACGAAGCGTGTTTTATTACTTTCCAGAGGCCCGTTTGGATGCTTTCAGAGGATTGACCTTGATCTTGGATACCACGAGCTCCGGCTTGACGTGGGTTGCAAAGTTACAGATCCCAAGGCGCCATTTTGACTCTGGATTTGTGTAAGATTTACAGTACTTGGTAGCATCAACATCAACGGCGCGTTCGCATCCGTCGCATTTGTCAACAATAGGGCTAAATGAGCCATTGGTGTACATCGCGGTGTCAACGGCGGGAGCCTGTTTTGCTGTTGTGTTTTCTTTTGCCATGGCGGAAACCTCCTTGCTGGTAACCCTCTCTTAAGGAGGGATGGATGTCAAATCAATAAACGAAAAACGAATCTTAATAAGAAAAAAGTGCCGGACTGTCAAGGGAAAACATCGTTTTCAGCCAAGGAGGCATTTTTGTTCTGTGCAGTTTGGTTGAAAACAGTTTCCTTTGTTGAACATGGTGATGCTATTTATAGTTGTTTCTCTAACCGCAACAAACAACACTTTAAAAAGCTGAGACATTAAACTTCTGAATTTTTTTTTAGTAGGCAGGCTATTGTTTTTCCAATAAAGTTGCGATACTATCGGATATATTTATTAATTTTTTAACATAAAAGAGAGGTCGGCGTAATGCCCGTTTATAGTTGGAAGGGGAAAAATACTTACGGGGAAAAACGAAAGGGTAAAATTGAGGTACCCAATGAGGATGCCGTTCGTGCCCATTTGAAGAAAATGCGCATTACCCCTTCCATGATTAAAGAAGCGCCCAAGGATCTTTTTGAAAACGTTTCTTTTATGCAGCCGAAGGTCACGGGTAAGGATGTGGTTATTTTTACCAGGCAGCTATCCACCATGATAGATGCAGGGTTGCCGTTGGTTCAGAGCCTTGGCATCCTCGGTGATCAGCAGGAGAATGCGACTTTTAAGAAAGTTCTGGTTCAGATCAAGATTGATGTTGAAACCGGCGCCACCTTTGCCGATGCGATGAAAAAACATCCAGAAGTTTTCGATAATCTCTATTGTAATATGATTGATGCCGGAGAGGCCGGTGGTATCCTCGATACAATTCTCACCCGATTAGCAGGTTTCATGGAAAAAAGTATGGTGCTAAAAAAGAAGGTGAAAGGTGCCATGACCTATCCGGTTATTTGTCTTGCTATTTCGGTTGTCATCATGGGCGTCATGCTTGTTTTTGTTGTTCCGGTTTTCGAGAAGATGTTCAAGGACTTCGGAGCCGCTCTTCCTGGTCCGACCCAGATGGTGGTAGCTATAAGCAATTTTGTGCAGACCAACCTCCATTACGGGATAATGGCAGCTTTTGTTGCGGTGTTTATCTTTAAGAAAATTTACAAGACCGAAAAAGGGCGGATCAAAATTGATGCCTTATTACTTGAGTTGCCTGTTTTTGGTACCTTGATCCGCCGGGTTGCAGTGGCCAAGTTTACCAGGACTCTGTCAACCATGTTGACCAGTGGCGTGCCTATACTTGAATCCTTACAGGTGGTAGGGAGAACGGCTGGCAATAAAACAATCGAAATAGCGGTGTTTAGGGTTGCTGATGCGATTAGCGAAGGCCGTTCTATTGCAGAGCCCCTTGATGAGACAGGGGTTTTTCCTAGTATGGTGGTGCAGATGATAAACGTTGGTGAATCCACCGGTGCCCTTGATACGATGCTTGAAAAGATTGCTGATTTTTATGATGAAGAAGTGGATCAGGCCGTTGAAAATCTTACCGCCATGATCGAGCCGTTTATGATGGTTTTTTTGGGCGGGATGATTGGCGGGCTGGTTGTTGCCATGTATCTGCCTATCTTCAAGATGGGTGAGGTTGTGCATTAATAGGCGCCGATGATCATCGTTTTGAAGGAGTTGGCAGTATTTTGGCCCTTGTGTATTTATCCGTGTGGCAGATTAAGAGTCTGTCAAGAAAAGACATGGTTAAAATTGCGCTAGGATTTAGGTCAGATTTGGTTGCCACCATTGAACAAAACACAGGCATAGTAAGGCTATGTTGAGGATCTCGGCGTATCAGCCTCGCTTACTTGTGATTGTGCTGCGGCTAAAGATAGCCATGATATTTTTTGATAGATCCTAAGCGCATAATTTATTCCGGAGGATTTGGATGGGTGAGATTATTGGAGTGTTGGGGCGTGAGGTCATTGATTCTCGTGGTAACCCCACCGTAGAGGTTGAGGTATATCTCGATTCCGGAGTCATGGGAAGGGCTCTTGTGCCGTCAGGGGCTTCAACCGGCACCCGGGAAGCTCTGGAGTTGCGCGATACGAAGCGTAAACGATATATGGGCAAGGGGGTCTTGAAGGCGGTTGCCAATGTTAACGAGATCATTGCTCCCAATCTTATTGGCCTTGAGTCCACTGAGCAAGTGGTTATTGATCAAACCATGCTGAAGTTGGATGGCACCCCTAACAAGAAAAAGCTTGGCGCTAACGCTATTCTTGGTCTTTCCATGGCCGTGGCCCGTGCTTCGGCAGAAGAACTTGGTCTCCCGCTCTTTTCGTATCTCGGCGGTGTTAATGGCAAGGTTTTGCCGGTACCGATGATGAATGTCCTCAATGGTGGCATGCATGCTGATAACAATGTTGATGTGCAGGAGTTTATGATCATGCCGGTGGGCGCTTCTTCTTTTGCTGAAGCACTGCGCATGGGGGTTGAAACTTTTCATGCCTTAAAAGCGGTACTGAAAAAGGCGGGCTTGCAGACGGCGGTTGGTGATGAGGGTGGTTTTGCTCCCAACCTTGGTTCCAATGCCGAAGCCATGGATGCGCTCCTTGAGGCAATCAGCAAGGCGGGGTACAAGCCAGGCAAGGATATCTGTATTGCCATTGATGTTGCGGCCAGTGAACTGTACGATGCCAAGAAGAAATGTTATGTGATGGCAGCCGAGAAAAATAAACAGATGTCTGCAGACGATCTCATTGATTTTTATGCTGACTGGGTCGAAAAATATCCCTTGGTCTCCATCGAAGATGGTTTAGCTGAAGGCGACTGGGCAGGATGGAAGAAATTGACTGAGCGGTTAGGTGATAAGATTCAGGTGATGGGTGATGATCTTTTTGTAACCAATACCGAGATATTGCAGAAAGGAATTGATAAAGGGATCTGTAACTCCATCCTGATCAAGTTGAA
>JAQYVW010000155.1 GCA_030145325.1 Desulfurivibrionaceae bacterium | reverse complement strand
TCATCGGTGACTCTCGCTTATGACCAAAAACGAAATAGAACGTATTAAACGACCAGTACTTTTGCCGCTGGTCATCACCTTAGTCCTCCTGCTTATTGCCGCCATGGTTTGTGTCATCGGCATCCAACGCCAGCATTTCTCCCAACAAATGCGAACCGACATCAGCAATGTAAAGAAGATATTTGCCAACATGCTGGGCGAACGTCAGATGTTTATCAGTAGCCTGCTGGAACGATACACCATGGACGACAGGATTAAAAAAGCCTACCTCTCCGAGGACAGGGAAAAACTTCTGGCCGTAACCAGGCCGATTTTCAAAGAAATTCGTAACAAGTACCAAATCACCCATTTTTACTTCATAGATACTGACCAAAATTGCTTCCTTCGAGTGCACAACCCACCACGACACGGAGACACCATCAACCGTTTCACCATGCTTCGCGCCGTTCGCAATAATGGCCCGGCAGCGGGCATAGAACTCGGCCCTTTTGGTACCTTTACCTTGCGTGTTGTACATCCTTGGCGAATTAATGGTGATCTTATTGGCTACATTGAGCTGGGCACAGAAATCGATTACATCACCCCAACTATAAAAAACAGCCTCGGCGTAGACATCCTGGTGGCAATCAACAAGACCTTCCTCACTAAAGATGGCTGGCAGGAAGGACTACGGATGACGAACCGGACCGGCGACTGGCAACTTTTCCCCCAGCATGTCATTGTTGACCAGACAATTTCAGAAATCCCCCCCTCGCTGGTCAAACAACTAAATAAAGCCTATCAAGAAAGCCGTTACGACGAGTTATTCAAGGCTACCATCAACGAACGCACTTTTCGCGGCGGCATCCTTGCCCTTAACGACACCGGCAGTCGCCATGTGGGAGAGCTCATCGTTCTCAGCGACTGCTCGGCCCAGGAAGAAACCTTACAGATGGTAATCTGGATACTCTTTGCAGTTGCCAGCAGCCTGGGAGGACTGTTGTTATTTATTTTTGCCATCCACCTCAGTCGCCTGGAAAAAAATCTCCTCAACAAACATAACGAACTACGAGAAGAAATCTCCGAACGGAGCCTCACGGAAAACTCACTTCAAGAGAGCAATGAAAACCTTCGCGCTCTGATCCACGCATCGCCCCTGGCGATCATGACCGTTGACAGCACCGGTGCCATTCAAAGTTGGAACCTGAGCGCCGAACAGATATTTCAATGGCCCAAAGAAAAAGTTATCGGACGCCAACCCCCGTTCATCTTCGGTGAGGCGCAGGATACTTTCAGCCAATGCCTGCACAGCACCCTGCTTGGCGAAACAGTTACCGCAACCGACCTCAACGGTCTTCGCAAAAACGGTGAACCGATTGACCTTACCCTCGCCACAGCCCCGCTTCGCGACCACGAAGGAAAGATCAGCAAGGCTCTGCTGATCTTCCAGGACATTACCTCCCGAAAAAAAACCGAACAGAACCTGCGAGAAGCACAAAAAATGAAAGCCATCGGCACCTTGGCCGGCGGAATAGCCCACGACTTCAACAACATCCTGACCACCATTCTTGGCTACGCGGAAGTCACCCGCCGTCTCCTCGGCGAGGATAACCCCTCCCAACCACACCTGAACGAAATCATTACCGCCGGCAAACGTGCCGCCTCTCTGGTCAGCCAACTCCTCACTTTCAGCCGCAGAAAAGAACAAGAATGGCAACCGGTTCTGCTTCAGGATATCATCAGCGAGGTTATAAGTTTCCTCCGGGGCACCATCCCCTCCACCATTGAAATCCGCCAAGAAATCAACCCTAGTTGCGGGCCAATCCTGGCTGACGTCACCCAAGTCCACCAGGTAATCATGAATCTGTGCATTAACGGCTACCAGGCCATGCGTGAAAAGAGTGGCGTACTCGCCATCACCCTTGAAAAGGTCAAAATTGATGCCGACACCGCCGCTGTGCGCCATCTCCCCGCCGGACCCTGCGCCCGCCTCATCATTAGTGACGAGGGGGTGGGTATGGATGAATACACCTTGAACCGAATTTTTGAACCGTACTTCAGCACCAAAGAACTGGGCCAGGGAACTGGACTTGGCCTAAGCATGGTTCACGGAATTATCCAGAGCATTAAAGGCACGATCAACGCCACCAGTGTTCCGGGCCAAGGCTCACAATTTACCATCCATATCCCGATTATCGGCCAACCGATAACGCCTGAAAAAAAAGAAATGCCCGCAACATCCCTGCCGCAACTAAACCACAAGGTCATCTTTGTTGACGACGAAGAAACCATTACCCGCCTCTGCCAATACACATTGGAGCAGATTGGCTGTGAGGTTCTGGCCTTTACCGACAGCCGCGCGGCATTTGAAACATTCAGCAAAGATCCGGAGTGGTGCGACCTGATGATCACCGATCAGGTTATGCCGCATCTTACCGGCATTGATCTGGCCCAAGAGGTACTTAAGATACGACCACTGCTACCGATTATCATGATAACCGGCTACAGCGACACCGTTGACGAAAAAAGAGCTCATGCTGTGGGCATAGAATCCTTTGTCATGAAGCCGGTCACCCAGGAAACCATGATCTCGATCATCACTGACACCATGAACAAAAAAGGACAGATTGGCGACTCAAATAAAATGGATAGCCGTCATATTATGCCGCCAGTTTGATGATAGATCCTTCCACAATTTTGTGGAGAAGGGGTTAAGCTACTTTTCTATTGTTCCACCATTCCAGCTCAATGATATTGCTCGTCGACCAAGCGCATCAACCCCAGATTCAGCGCAGATTCGCCTGTGGGCTGATAGTAATACGACTAGCGGTT
>JAQYVW010000071.1 GCA_030145325.1 Desulfurivibrionaceae bacterium | reverse complement strand
AAAAATAGCCAAAAGATCTTTTTCATTTTTGTCTCCATCTCTGACTGGTCTTTGCTGGTTGTTGAACATCCATTTGGCTGATTTACATAGAAAAAGATTCTGGGAAGTACTGAGGTTGATCATCTTCATTGAGTATAGCATTATGGGCAGGGGAAATAAAACCTGGTTATGGCAAGAAGTTTATCCTGGCAACCCAGGAACCCTGTTTTGTTTAGATTTCATTAGACTCTTTGGGGAGTTTCAAAATTCAAATGGGGGTCGGGCGGCAGCACTGGTCAAAGTCGGCATAGGGTAGGGGGAGGAAGCAAGGGGGGGGCTTGGCCTTTTGTGGCGGTCGGAATGGTATGCCGTTCTAATTGTTGGCACCTTTATGTGGTTGGGGGGCTTGTGGTATCGGAATAAAAAAAGGCTGCGATCAATTTGATAGCAGCCTTTTTCGTTCGGAAGTGTACTCCCATAAATCTCATCGGAAAATTTTCTATGGAAACTCTGGTGCCAGGGCCTCTTGTTGTAGAAATCGAAGTATATCCCGATTTCTCTTCTTGCCAACTCGGTTCATTTATTTTTGTGTCAAATTCAACAATTAAACAACGTTCTATATTGTAATAACAAAATAGAACGTCCCGATTCCGAGGAAGGTGTCGGAATTCACTCACCTTAACCAGAGGCGCAAGCCTGCTACTTTGCAAAAATGTGCATCGTAGGTTACCAGGGTCGATCCTGTTTCAAGGGTGTGCGCGGCAATCCATACATCATTGATGGGAATCGGGCTGCCCGCTTTTTTCAGCCCGTCTTTGACCAGACCGAAGAACTGGGCAGTCTCGGTTGTCGCATCAAGAACCTGCACCGTGGGTTTGCGAAGGAACTTTTCCAGAAGATGATTGTTTTTTCCCTGCTTGCTGCCACCTTTGAAGCCGGCGAAAAGTTCGCCCAGCACAAAAACCGACATGAACACAATTTCAGCATTAGCTAAACTGGTTAGGACTTTTTTATCACCGGCGAGAAACGAAGTGTAGCAGTTGGTATCAAGTAGAATTTTTTTCAAGCCCAATCCTCGGGATCGATCTTTTCAAAATCTCCGAGCCGTTTTGTAAACTCTTGGGCTTCTTTTTTGTTCCAAGCTCCGAATAGGTCGAGGAAATCCTTTGTGTGGTCACCCTCAGAGCCAGGGGTGATCCCCAGAGATTCAGACAGTAGTTTTTTTATGGTCTTGTTGAGGCTAGTCCCTTGCTTCTTCGCCTTTTCTCTTATGAGCGTATCTAGTGGGTCGTCAAGTCCGTGTATGGTAATGGATTTCACAGGCATCTCCTTTTGAACCAAAAAAATAATTTATGGTTCATTTTATACTTTTGGCCCTGGATACGCAATAAAAGAAAAAGAGGCGATTGTTGGGAGATCGTAGGCAGTTGGAAAAGGCTGGTAAGAATTGAAAATAATCTCTGCATAAGTCAAAAGCGGATTTGACGTCCATGACGTTCCTTTTATATCCGACATTGAAGTGTTGTTTTGCAAGACCTGACCCCGCCCCCGTTACAAGTGTAAGGCTTGTTGGGTGGTCAACGTAGAAGGCAATCACAAATACATTCCGGTCTATCTAACTGCTACTTGAGGCTTAATCATGGCGCGAATTTGTTGATAAATCTTGACATCAACGCCTTCGGCCACCTCAAGCGTAACAGCCAATCCGTAAGGAATTGTTTCATCCAGTTTCTCTGTCGCATCTTTCTTGCAAGTCACATGCAACAGAATGTGTCCATCTTCTTCATACGCAGAAATCTGACTTTTGCCCTCAAGAATTTCGTGTTGCACGGTGCCGCGCAAAACATGGTTGTGATCTGAATCAACTCTTTTGAGCTTCAAAGGCAGCTTGTCCCAACTCCCGCCTGGTTGGAGTACAAGTTTTGCCTCACGAAGATTTCGATGAGCAGGATTGATCGGCGAGAACCATGCCAGTGTAACCACCATACGCCGCCAGACTTTGCTTCCAGACAGGTCGTGTGGCAGGGGGAAGCGATATTCATGGACTTGGTTCTCACCGATTTCACCGCAGCCCATAACCGTACCCCGCTGCTCGGTACACGCAAGCACTCGCTCGATATTGACTGCACCATAGCCAATGTAACGCGCCATTACTTCCTTAAAACGCCGTGAATTTTTAGGAGTTTTCAGCGTTTCAGTCAATACGTTCTCGGTTTGATCATCGTGCTGCGCACCATGTACCAGTAGTGCTTTTATGAGCACGGCCATCAAATTATCGGGAACCTCTTCACCGTACTCCTCCTGTAACTGAGCCAGCACCTCGTAAATTCTTGTTCCGCTTCGTGTCGCTAAGGCCGTAGCGTTGCTGGTTCCATGCGTATAAACACATTTAGCAGTATCACCCTGTAGTGAGCTATCGTAGGCGACTTTTTGACCCGGCGCACCGAGGGATTTATTGGGAAGCGTGTAGCACTGATCAGTGTCGAGATAAGGTGTCTCATAAAGTTTCCGACCACCAGGGAAAAGAATTTCCGGTTTGACGGAACGGCGAAACCCATGCCCAAAACGAGATAAAGGGCTAAATAGCGCACTGCTCGGCAACATGTCGATACGCTGGCCCAGCGTATAGGTACCAGATTCGTCTGCGTGCAATGCCCCAACCGTGAGCGAATTTAGCGATTCCGCAGGCGACAACAATCGTCGTTCGGATAATTGCTGCGCAATACATTTCAGGACATGGGCGACTTTCTCTTCATCAGACAAGACAGTAAACTCGCCGTGCGGTATCTCAATTTCAATGTCTCCCTCGAAGTTTCCTGCGCTCACACAAAATAAAACGCGGTACCTCCAAGAGAGCCAATCAAGCAGCCTCGCCCATGGGCTGAGCGTACGGATAAAGGGGCGTTCCGGGTCACCAATCGAAAGGTTAATAATTTTAACGCCGGGGGCTTGAGGGGGTACTTTGCCTTCTCCCTCGAACATGCGGCGCACGGCACGTTCAATCCGGTCTTCAAAAAAAACCTCATCTGGTAAATGCTCATCATGCACGCCAAATTCCCTGGCTTGCGGATTGGGTTGCATTATCGCCAAGTGATAAACCTTGCGAGTTAAAGGGGCGAACAGGCCGTCCACCAACTCCCCATGCACCACCAAAGATGCCATGGCCGTGCCATGTCTTTTCTCGCCAGGCTGATATGCGGTATCCAAATTGTCGGGGTCGTCGAATAACAACCGGTCTTTCAACGCCTCATGCAAAAGGTTCGGTGCACCATCAAGAATCGCGGCCACTGGAGGTAACTCCGGGCTACCTTCGGGAAACGCTCCTGGTTCGCTAACTTCGTCACCTGAAATCGTCAAACTTTGTCCGGTCGGGCGAAAATACATAATCCCTGGAAACTTGAACAAGTGAATATCCACAGCAGCGGCGGGTGAATCCAAAATATCCAGCAGTTGGCGTACCTTGTCAGCTGGCAAGCTGGCCTTAACTGCGTGAAATGCAATGTTCGGCATGTCAATGAATGGGCCAAGGGTTCGCCCCCCCATCTCCGTTAACAGCGCGGCAATTATTGCTTCGTTTTGTTCTCTTTTTTCACGATTCCGGCGGTAGAACAATTCGATCTGGCAATGTATTTCCTGTATTTCTTGGGCTGGGTCAATAGGATCAAGCAAGTCGTGCCATCGGTCGATCATGCCAGTTTCGCCCAATGTTTCTTTGAGACCCCAACGCCTTATTATTAAAGTCTGGTCAAATACGTCCCGCCACTTGGCTTTCCCAGATGGCAATCCTTGTCCTTTTTCCCAGCGCTGCCACAACGACAGTAATTCGATCAGACCTTGCTCATTGCCGAACGACAGAAAGAGTCTCCCTTTCAGCCGTTTATCTTTTGTGATGAAGATAGCTCGCGTAATCTCTTGACTAAGATGTGTCAAATGATCAGGCAATGATAATATCGGCACCTCTGCGGCAATTATGTTGCCATCATCATCAATAAATCCATGATTTTTCAGAATCTCTCGAATTTCTTTCGATTGTGCCCGCTTGGTTATACCCTCAATTTTGTTCTTAAAAAAATCAACTCCAATTTTGGAAACTTCATAAAAATCATCGACCGGCTCGATATCATCGATATCCCATTCCCCTAGCCATTCCAGCCCACCGGTGACCTCGACGGCTTGCTTGAAGTCATCAACACTCCCGGCAACTTCTATAACCAACACCGTCTCCGGCTCAAGTCCGGCCACAACACCGCTGACGCTGGCCCTATATCGGAAAAAGTCTTGCTGCAACACATCTAACTGTTGTGACAGACGTTCAACTTGCCGGGTGTGACCTGGGAAATGTGGCTTGCTTGGCGGGAAACCTTTCCCCTTGGGAGGAGCAATCGTCCTTGCGCGGGGAAAAACTAGAAGAGGAAGGTGATCTGCCATGGGTTATTGACCCCTACCCTGATTATGCGCGACCGGCTTTACTCTATCCCGCCACTGCTCCAATTTTAATCGAGTAATAGTTTGGGCGTTGTCGGTTTTCTGGTCGAGCGCTGCCCGGCGTGCCACACTCAGACAGAATTCCTCCACCTCAGCAAAATTTAACCCCTTCATATGTTTCGCCAAAGTTTCTGGTGCATAACCCAAATTAGTTCGGCACCGCTGACCGATGGATTCAATATATCTAGTCAGTTGCTGGCGCGTAGGCATAGGCAACTCGACTCGCACCTGAAACCGCCGCCATACCGCTCTGTCCAGTAATTCAGGATGATTACTTGCCGCAACAATGACAACGTAGTCCGGCAAATCATCAATCTGTAAAAGCAGCGAACTCACCACCCGTTTGATTTCTCCTGTTTCGTGCGTATCCCCACGTTCCTTGCCGAGAGTTTCAAACTCATCGAAAAACAACACGCAACGCCGCGTTCTCGCATAATCCATTAGGTGCTTTAAGCGACTGGCCGTTTCACCTAAATAGCTTCCTACCAGGGTTTCGTACCGAACAACTAATAAAGGATACATCAATTCGCAAGCTAAAGCCTCGGCCAAGGTCGTCTTGCCGTTGCCCGGCGGGCCAGCGAATAGAAGTCGGTTACGGGCACGCAAATTGTGGGCGTGCAACAACTCGGCACGATGCTGCTCTTCCACGACCTCTTTGATTTGGTCATGGATTTTGCTGGGCAAGACAAGGCTGTCTAGTGCGCGTTCCGGAGTAATTTCATAGATCAAGTCCTTATGCTGGCCACTGCTTCCGTTCTGCTTGTACGCGAGGCCACGCTTCATTGTGAAAGCGTTGGGCTCCAATGACTTGGCCAAGCGATCCGCCAGAATACGATGCCCTTTCGCTTTTTCTTCCTGTATAAGCGCCTCAGCTGCTTTGCGAAAAGCTAACTGGTCACCGTTGCTGGAGCACTTAAGCAACTCCACCAATAAGTCTGCCTGTGCCATCAGACCTTTACCTCAATAATTGTCATCTTATCATTGTATATTTAATTGCTATTTTGCGCGATTCAGACGCGCATCCATTGTCCACGCTGGTCAATGCCAAAGATTGTTATATCTCAATTCGGAATCGGTTGCAATGCAAGTGAAAAATGACCACACACGGCAAGTTGAAACTGAAAAAGAAGGGTTCAAGTCCGCTTTTGATTTTTGTTGCGACTATAAAGGTCAACATATTTTCAAAGTGTCATTGCTTTTATTCAGAGGCCTACACCTGCCAAAAACGGAGAGGGGTCAGGTCTTGCAAAGCCATACTTCTTCGCAAACCCTTCCTAGCTAATCAGCCACGTCCAGGCCAAGACACAAAAAAACCCGCAAACCATTTCTGGCTGCGGGTTACATGGACGTTTTAAGACATTCCAGGTCTAATAAATGGTGCCGAAGGCGAGAATCGAACTCGCACGGGCGTTGCCCACTGCGCCCTCAACACAGCGTGTCTACCAGTTCCACCACTTCGGCATGTTGCTTATTTTAGTTACTGCTCGGTTTGGCATCTTCCGTTGGGAAGGTTGCTGCCCCTTTTTCTGTTGGTACTGCCACCGGTTCAGAGGGAACCACTGGTACTGCTTTTTGCTCCATCGCCACTGGTTTCACCGACCGCATCACCGAACTGCTGGTGGAGTGGGCCGACTGGTAGGCGAGGAGAACCGAGGTGACCATGAAGATGATTGCCGCAATGGTCGTAATCTTGTTCATCAATGGTACCGGCCCATCTGAGCCGAACACCGTCTGGCTGGAGCCGCCAAAGGTGGCTCCCATGTCCGCGCCCTTGCCGTGTTGGAGGAGTACTAGACCAACAAGTGAGAGGCAGACAATGATATGGATGCTTAATATAATAGTCGTCATAAGTTTTTATTCCCGGTAAGCGACTTTTGTTACTGAAAGCGGATGATTCTGATAAATGCTTCCGGTTTCAGGGCCGCACCGCCAACCAAGGCTCCATCAACGTCTTGCTGCGCCATTAGGGCGTCAACGTTGTCGGAATTAACGGAGCCACCATACAATATTCTTATTTGGCTAGCAATGTTTTTCTCGTAAAGATCGGTAATGATTTTACGGAGGAAGGCATGTACCTCCTGCGCTTGTTCTTTACTGGCGGTTTTGCCGGTGCCAATAGCCCATACCGGTTCATAGGCGATAACCAGTTTGGCCGGATCGGTAATCGTTACCTCGGCAAGTCCTTTTCTGGTCTGTTCTTCAAGAACCGTAAAGGTTTTCTCTGCCTCTCTTTCGGCAAGGGTTTCGCCGATACAGAGGATTGGGATCAGTCCTGCGCCTTGGGCGCCAAGCACTCGTTTGTTGATCATCGCATCGGATTCGCCAAAGATATGCCGTCGTTCCGAGTGGCCGATGATGGCCATGGTGCAGCCCGCGTCCTTGAGCATGCTGGGGGCGACCTCTCCAGTGAAAGCGCCTTTCTCTTCCCAGCAGACGTTTTGGCCAGCGATCAGCACCGGAGAGGCAGCCACGGCCTTGGCAACAGCAGACAGGGCGGTAAAGGGGGGCGCAATCATCACTTGCCGGTCACTAAGGCCTTGGCTCGCTTCTGCCACAGCTTCGGCCAGGGTTACGGCTTCGTCAATGGTGGTGTGCATCTTCCAGTTGCCAGCGATCAGTGGAGTACGTGACATGGGAACTCCTTTCTAGTCTTTATTTGTTTGTCAAAGCAGCGACACCGGGCAAGGTTTTGCCTTCCATTAACATCAGGAAGGCGCCGCCGCCGGTGGACATATATGAAATATTATCAGCTTCCCCCGCTTTATGAACCGCCACGTCGGTATCACCGCCGCCGATAATAGTCAGGGCATGGGAGGCGGCGACGCTGTGAACCATTGCCATGGTTCCCCGTGAGAAGGCATCCATTTCAAAAGCGCCCATGGGGCCGTTCCAGATGATGGTGCGGGCGTTCTCCAAGGCTTCGGTAAAGAGCATGGTGGTGGCCGGGCCGATATCGAGAATCATCCGGCTCTTGGGCACTTCCTGGGCCGTGGTGCGATAGCTGTCGGCCCGAGCGTCGAAGGTGTCGGCAACGATGCAGTCCACGGGCAGGTAGAGTTTTACCCCTTGCTGCTTGGCCTTCTTCATCAACTCTTTGGCGGTGTCGATGAGGTCGTCTTCCACTCTGGAGGTGCCGACCTCGTAACCGATGGCCTTCATGAAGGTGTTGGCCATGGCTCCGCCGATGATCATCTTGTCCACCCGGTCCATTAAGTTTCTCAGTGCGCCGAGCTTGCTAGACACCTTGGCTCCGCCGATGATGGCCACCAGGGGATGGCTGGGGTTGCCCACCGAGCGGTTGAAGTAATCCATTTCTTTTTGCAGCAGGAAGCCTGCCGCGCATTGCTCGAAAAATTTGGTTACCCCCACCACTGAGGCGTGGGCGCGGTGGGCGACGGCAAAGGCATCATTGATGTAGATCTCGCCCATCTCGGCCAGTTGGCGACTGAACTCTACATCGTTTTCCTGTTCTTCCTTGTGGAAGCGCAGGTTTTCCAGAAGGAGAACCTCGCCGGGTTGCATGGCTTCGACAGTCGCCTTGACTTCACTGCCGATACAGTCTGGGGCAAGCTTGACTTCTTTGTTGATCAAGCGGGAGAGCCTCTTCGCTGCCGGGGCCATGCTGAATTTTTCCTGGTGCTGGCCCTTGGGGCGGCCCAGGTGGGAGCAGATAACAATCTTGGCGTTTTCATCCAGAGCGTGATTAATGGTGGGCAAGACGCCGCGGATGCGGGTGTCTTCGGTGATATTGCCCTGCTCGTCCAGAGGCACATTGAAATCCACCCGGATCAGGAGGGTTTTACCCTTGATGTCAAGATCTTTGATGTTTTGCAAGTTGATACTCCTTAAACGGTCAGCAGTTTTTTTGTCATGGTGATACCGTCTTCATTGGGTGCAGAATAGTAGCTTTTGCGGGTTCCTGTCCAGCAAAAGTCGTTTTTTTCGTAAAGATGGCGGGCGGCAAGGTTGCCCACGCGCAGTTCTAAGAAGCAGTAGGCCACTTTTTCTTGCTGTAGTTGAGCAAAGGCGTGGTCGAGGAGTTGTTGGGCGATGCCCTGGCGGCGGTGACCTTTAGCCACCGCAAGTTTTAGGATCTCCCCTTCGTCGACCACGGTGCGCAGAATCAAAAAGCCGGTTACCTGTCCGTTTACTTTGGCCAGCCATTGTCCACTGGTGGGTTGGGTGAGCTCTTCGCTAAATTGTTTTTTGTTCCAGGGGCCGGGAGTCTGTTCTTCAACGACCATGACCGCAGCCAGGTCGGCTACGGTCATGGCAGTGATGGTAGGTTTTTTTGCTAGCGTAATCACACCATCTGTTCAGCGATGGAGACGGTACGGTCGCCGAGCATGTTGGTGTAGCTGCCCAGTTCGTTGTCGTACCAGCCATAAATAACGGTCTGGGTAACCGGTACCTGTACCGAAGAGGGGCCACCGGTGCAGTTGAGCATGTCCAGATTGACGTTGATGGCGGCGGTGCGAGTATGGGTCTCGGTGCCCTCAATAATTGCGGCTGCTGCCGGGGTGCCGATGATGTCACAGGAAACGTTCTGCTCTTCGCTATACTCAAGATATGGGGAGCTGGTTGCGTAGTCCCGGAAGATTGAGTTGATCAGGTCGCGCTTGATGGGGGTTTCCAGATTGTCTTGCAGGTTCAGGGTCAGGATGATCAACGAACCGGTGGAGGTGGGGATTCGTACTGATTCTGCCATGAAGCCGATGCTCTTCATTTCCGGGATCACCAGGGCCAGGGCGCGGGCAGCGCCGGTGGTGGTGAGGATAATGTTGTTGAGGATCGAGCGATTCTTGCGCAGATCGGTGGCTCCGGCGTTGGGCAAGCGGTCAAGGACCTCCTGGCTACCGGTGGCGGCATGAACGGTGACCATGGAAGCGGAAAGAACCTTGTCGGCGCCGATATGGTCAAGCAGCGGCTTGATCATATAAGAAAGGCAGGTGGTGGTGCAGGACGCAGCTGAGATCAGCGAATGGGTGGAGGGGTTGAAATCGGTGTCGTTGATCCCCATCACCGTGGTCACGGCATCTGCCGGCATGTTTAGTCCCTTCTCCTTGATCTTGAAGGGGGCGGAGAGGATTGTCTTCTCTGCCCCGGCCTGGAGGTGACCACGCATGGCACCGCGTGGTGCATCGGCGTCGGCGGTGGGATCGTTGAAGACGCCGGTGGTGTCAACCACCAGCCGCACATCGTTTTCTTTCCACTTGATGTCTTTAGGGTTCCGGGCCTCACGGAGGATGGTTACCGGCATGCCGTCAATGACCATGGTTCCGGCTGCTTCATTAAGATTCTCAATGACCCGCCCGCCCTTGTGGCCGTGCAGGTACGTACCCAGACGTCCGTAAGAACTGTCGCGTTCGATGGAGGCGGCGATGTCTTCCAGGCCGCAGCCCACCTGTCGACCGAGGTTTACCACCAGTTCGGAAAAATGCTTTCTTGATACATGGTGCCAGAGAGACAGTTTGCCGATGCGTCCAAGTCCGTTGATGCCTAATTTCATTGTTCAGGATCTCCTTTCCGTGCTTCCAGGGGTTAGGGATGGGGCAAAAGGGTTCAAATGAGTCGTTGGCGGCAGCGGTTTAGGCTTGTTGTGGCACCAACGATTCAATGTCAACTAAATGATATAAAAGTTCACCGAATATAGGTGAATGCTTTACCGCAAGCAAGGAAAACTTGCATAATTCGTCAAAAGTGACCTCGGGAGGGTGCCGTTGCGGCTGTAAACGGTGGTTTGGTCATTGATCAGGATTCTTCGGCGAGAGCGGTGCTGAGGTATCGTTCGCCGGTGTCGGGGAGGATTACTACCAGCACTTTGCCGTCGTTTTCAGGACGTTGAGCAACCTGGAGCGCGGCGTTGACCGCAGCGCCAGAAGAGATACCGGCGAGGATGCCCTCTTTTTTTGCCAGTTGCCGAGCGCTTTCGATGGCTTGGGCGTTGCTTACCGCTATTATTTCGTCAATGAGATCGCGATTAAGTACCTCAGGGATGAAACCGGCGCCGATGCCTTGAATCTGGTGTGGGCCGGGGGTGCCGCCAGCAAGAACCGGCGAAGCGGCTGGTTCCACCGCGATGGCTTGGAAGGCGGGATTTAGTTCCTTTAGTTTTGAGGCGATGCCGGTAATGGTGCCGCCGGTACCCACCCCAGCCACCAGAATATCCACCTTGCCGTCGGTATCGCGCCAGATCTCTTCGGCGGTGGTAGCGTAATGGATGGCCGGATTGGCCGGATTGGCAAATTGCTGCAGGACGATACTGTTCGGGGTTTCCTCACTGTGGCTTTTGGCCTTCTCGATTGCCCCCTTCATCCCTTCCCCAGCCGGGGTCAGCACCAATTCGGCCCCCAATAATTTCAGGAGTTTGCGGCGTTCGATGCTCATGCTTTCCGGCATGGTCAGAACCAGTCGATAGCCACGGGCGGCGGCGACAAAGGCTAGGCCGATGCCGGTGTTGCCGGAGGTGGGTTCAATGATGGTGGTTGCGGCGGTGATCTGGCCTGCTTTCTCTGCCTCGTTGATCATGTTGAGGGCGATGCGATCCTTGACGCTACCCAAGGGATTGAACGATTCCAGCTTGGCTACCACTGTTGCCGGGCAGCCGGTGGTAATGCGGTTAAGGCGAACGAGAGGGGTGTTGCCGACGGTTTCAGTGATATCGTTGTGGATCTTTTGCATGAAGTCGCCCTGTTTAATTGGTTGGAAGACAATAAATTGAAGGTTACTCTTTGTAACCCTAGGGCTTATTTGTAGCCGATGTCGCAGCCTCGGTCAAGGTGTCCATGGCTGAGGAGCGGGTGGTGCGGTCGATGGGGGTGGCCGGGGCAATCTCTTTTTGTAGGGCGGGGTCCAGTTCTTGGAATTTTCTGGCCGTGACCAGGACCCGGCTTTCAAAGGATCCGGCGGTGCGGTTGTAAGCCTCCACGGCCCGATCCAATCCTTTTCGAACATCCTGGAAGTGGCCCGCCAGGGTTTGCAATCTCTCGTAGAGGGTTTTGCCAAGGTCGCCGATGGCTTGGGCGTGTTCGGCGATATGTTCCTGTCGCCAACCGTATGATACTGCCCGCAGGAGGGCAATGAGGGTGGTGGGGGTGGCGAGAATGACCCGCTGGTTGACCCCGAACTCGATCAACTCCGGATCCTGCTCCAGGGCGGCGCTGAAGAAATTTTCGCCGGGCAGAAAGAGGACCACGAACTCCGGTGAAGGCTGAAACTGTTCCCAGTAAGCTTTAGTGGCCAGTTGGGTTAAATGGGTGCGGATCTGGCGGGCGTGATTTTGCATATGTTGCTTGCGGCTTTGCTCGTCATCCGCTTCCAGCGCTTCCAGGTAGGCATGCAAGGCCGCTTTGGAGTCGACAACGATGTTCTTACCGTTGGGCAACTTGATGATCATGTCGGGGCGCAATCGCCCCTGGTCGGTGTTGACGGATTCCTGCTCAATAAAATCACAGTATTCCACCATCCCGGCCATCTCCACCACTCTGCGGAGCTGGATTTCACCCCAACGGCCCCGGGCATTTGGGGTGCGTAGGGCGCGAACTAGATTGGCGGTTTCGCCCTGCAGGCGGGCTTGGCTGGTGGCCAACGATTTGACCTGCTCGGTGAGGCCGGAGTAGGCGTCAATGCGGTCTTTTTCCACCAGGCGGAGTTGTTCGTCTACTTTTTTCAGTGAGTCAGCCAGTGGTTTTACCAACTGGTTAATTGATTGTTGGCGCAGTTCTAATTCGCCCTTGGCTTTTTCCTGAAAGCCGCCCAATGTTTCCTTGGCAAGTTCCAGAAAGGATTGGCTGTTGTTTTTAAAGATATCGGCGGAGAGCACCTTGAAGCTGTCGGAAAGCTCCCGGCGGGTATCTGTCAGTAAACGTTGTTCGGCGACAAAACGGGTTTTCATTTCATCGAGACTGGTTTTGAGAGCCATGTTTTCACCGTGGAGGCGGGTGACCCTCTCGGCGGCTTCTGTAAGTTGTGGTTCTAGTTGCTCATGAATAGTTTGCCGGAGTTCGATAAGTTGGGCGTCCTTGGCCAGCAGTCGTTCCCCAAGGACGGCGTGCTCCCGTTCGGTCTCGGCACGGGTTGCCAGGGCTTTAGCGGTGAGGCGGTAGCGGACAAGGATCATGGCGGCGACCGTACCCGTGGCAAGGCCGACCAGGAAAGGGATAAGCTGAGGGGTAAGTTCGAAAGGCATGTGTGACTAAGGTTTCCTGACAAGTTTCTGGCCGGCGCGGTTGCCAGCCCTTGTTTTTTTATTCACAAAGACAGTACCATACTTAAACAACATGATCAGGCAATTTTAGCGGCACAACCCCTTCGTCAGTTGACCTTTTTTTACTAAAACCTTAGACTACATGGCGGTGGTTAAAAAAGGATCTGTTCTTATTGATATAGGTCAAGGATGATGTGGGCAGTAGTTGCTAACTTGATCACCGTAATGATGTTCTGGTTCGTCTCTGTGGAGGCGTTTGTCTTTTGAAATAACAAGTTTGCTAGTCAGGAGGAAGAAATGCTGAAAGATGGAGAAAAAGGCGCGATATTGCAACGGGACAAAGAAACTTACGCGGTGGTGCCGCACACCCCGCTGGGCATCGTAACCCCGGCACAGTTGCGCAAAATTGCCGATGTTGCCGAAAAATACCAGGCCAAGGCGTTGAAATTAACCAGCGTGGGCCGGGTGGCGATGGTTGGTTTTAAGGAAGAGGATCTCGATGCGGTCTGGAGCGAGTTGGGGATTTCTCCCGGTGCGGCGGTGGGTCTCTGTGTGCGGAGTGTTAAAGCCTGCCCCGGCACCACTTTTTGCCGCCTAGGGCAGCAGGATGCGGTTGGACTGGGCCTTGAGTTGGACAAGCGTTATCATGGCTTGGAGTTGCCTGGCAAATTCAAGATCGGGGTGGCCGGCTGCCCCAATCAGTGTGCTGAAACCTCAGTGAAGGATCTTGGTTTTTTTGGTAAGGCCAAGGGCTGGACAGTTTTGGTGGGTGGTAATGCCGCTTCCAAACCCCGGCTGGGCGAGGCCGTGGCGGACAGCCTCTCCGATGCTCAGGCCCTGGCGGTGGCCGACAAGGTGCTAGATTTTTTCAAGGAAAACGGTAAGAAGGGGGAACGCATTGGTCGAACCATTGACCGCTTGGGTGCTGATCTTTTCCAGAAGGCGATCATGTTGGATTGATAATGGCTGTTTTTTATCTATTTATTCATTGACATGGAAGGTGTATCTGGTAATCTTGTCAGATTTTCTTGCCCAATATGGGCCCATAGCTCAGTTGGCTAGAGCCACCGGCTCATAACCGGTCGGTCCCTGGTTCGAGTCCAGGTGGGCCCACCATGAGTAGAAGCCTGGAGAGATCAGGTTAACATATTGTATTTGTCATGACGGAACATCTCTGTCGACACTTTGTAAAAGATGCACCTCCTTTACAATGGAGCATTGAGTAAAGATTGAACAAGCGGCGTCAGCAAACAAACATTCGCCAGATAAAAGACGAAATAAAACCCGCTAGGGGTAATGGAAAAGGTGCAGCCGGAAACGGTATGTGCCTTTTTTTATGCCCTGAATTGACTAGAGAGGCCGGGGCATAATGGTTTCCGCCTCGCTTAATGTTGAAGGTTTGGTTTCGTTATTGGACGAATTGGCTGCATTTGCCTTGGCTGAAAGATGGGACAACGTTGGCCTGATGGCTGGAGATCCGGCGCAGCCGGTGGGCTCTATTCTGGTTGCTCTTGACCCCACCGAGGATGTTTTGGCTGAGGCCGTGGCCAATGGTTGTAACGTCATTGTTACCCATCATCCTTTAATCTTTAAGCCATTGAAAGCAATCCGTACCGATCAGCCAACCGGGCGTCTTTTGACCCGCCTGCTGAAGGCGGAGGTTGCCATGGTTGCTTGCCATACTAATCTTGATTTGGTTGGCGGCGGGGTAAATGATGTCTTGGCCCAGCGTTTTAACCTTATGAATACCAGTTCCCTTGGCTCCAGCGCAGACGGAGAATCGGGTTTTGGGCGGATTGGTGATTTGCCGGAACCTCTTGCTGGCCCGGAAATGCTGGCGCGAATAGCCAAAGTTCTCGGGGTGGAGACGCTCACCTATGCCGGGCCACTTCCTGAAATAGTGGGAAAACTTGCGGTTTGTGGCGGTAGTGGTTCTGAATTTGCCGAGGCCGCGCACCAACTGGGAGCGCAGATCTATATCACCGGCGAGGTCAAGCACAGCACTGCCCGTTGGGCCGAGGCGGCTGGTCTATGTGTGGTGGATGGGGGGCATTTTGCCACCGAAAATCCGGTGGTGCCAGAATTTGCCGCTCTCTTGCAACGCACCCTGACCAAACGAAACATTGAGGTTGAAGTCCGAGCTGCACAGACACAGCAAAATCCGTTTACGCATTTCATCGGTGTTTGAATTTAGGTTTTAGTGAAGAAAAATAGATTAGGAAGTTCTATTCGCGGAGTGCTACTCCGGTGAATTTTTAATAATTTTACCCAAATTGAGAAGGCAAGGAGATAGATTTGAAAGTGGATATTGGAAATTTGCTACAGCTGCAGACCATTGATCTTGAGATCAGCAGACTGGAAGATGAGATGGCTGATGGCGGCACTGATCTTGAGACCCGTCGGGAGACCATTGAGGGCCGGAAGGTTTCCATTGCTGGGTATGAGGAGAAATTGGCAAATTGTGAAACCAGGCGTCGGGAACTGGATGCTGAGGTGGAAGACGAAACCGCCAAAATCAAGGATCGACAGACCAAATTGATGAATGTCCAGACCAATCGTGAGTACCAGAGTTTGCTCAAGGAAATCGAGGACGGTAAGCGTGGTATTAAGCAGCGTGAGGAAGAAGGGCTGCAGTTGATGGAACAGGTTGAAACTGTCCAGGGTCAGTTGGAGGAGCAGAAGAATCTTTGTACGGCAGAGGAAGAGCTCTTGGCCGAGGCCACCAGCAAGCTGGAGTCTGTGACCAAGAAGTTGACCACTCAGAAGAACAAGATTGTTAAAAGCCGTGACGCTAAGGTCAAAGACGTGGAAGCTAGTTTGCTCAAGCGTTATGAGCTGCTCCGCTCTCGTCGTAATGGTCAGGCCTTGGCCGGGGTAACCGACGGTGTTTGTAAGGGTTGCTACATGAATATTCCGCCCCAGATGTTTATTGAATTGCAGAAGTCGGAGGAGATGCTCGCCTGCCCAAGCTGCAATCGGATCATGTTCCACGATAAGGTCGCAGAAGAGGTATAAGCCTCTTTGTTTATTCATGCACAGTTTTTCAGGAGTGGGCGCATGGTCGCTGACCGTTTCTACGGTTGGAGGAAAGTCCGGACTCCGCAGGGCAAGGTGGTTCGTAACACGAACTGAGGGTGACCTTAAGGAAAGTGCCACAGAAAATATACCGCCGGGCAACCGGTAAGGGTGAAAAGGCGAGGTAAGAGCTCACCGCTTTCATG
>JAQYVW010000154.1 GCA_030145325.1 Desulfurivibrionaceae bacterium | reverse complement strand
ATCAGCAACCGAAGAAGCCTCAAAAAGCACCCTGAAAACCGCTGGTTTTTTCGGGATGGGCTTCAGCCTCTGGGGTCTCTTTTGCTTTGCGGCCGGTCTCTTGGCTGGCGGGATGGTGGTAGGATACCTTCGGGCAGTGTTCGGCGGCTGGTAAGAAACAGGGACCGATCCGCAAGATAAGAGTCAAATCAACTTTTGATTCTTATCTTGTGTGAGCAACTCCTGCCAGTTGGCATCATCGGTTAGTCTCCAACTTTGGTCAACAGCTCTTCTGCTTCAGTGCACAAACCGTGCAATTCCTTGTCCTTGCCAATCCTTTCCCGGAACCTCTTCCGTCCCTGACTGATGGTACTGTAATCCAAATCCATCAGCCGACCTATTTCCGGATTCGTCATCCCGCCAAGCCGGTACAACAGATCCATGGTCATCTGCCGCAATGGCCCCGGCTCTGTCAGGATTTGATGCCGAGACTTCCCCGTGACCTTAACCACCACCGCCAGGATACCATCTTGAGCAAGATATTTGCCAACCTCCGCCAGCGCGGGCTGTTCGCGGTTGGCATCAACTTCAAGATAGGTGTCCTTAATCCTTTGCACAAAATCCTCACCACCCAACAGACTCTGGGCAACGATGCGCTCCCGTACCGGCAACCCTTCGGCCAGGTCGGCGACGATCTGCTGCTTATAACGAAGGCGGCCGCTCCGGCTGTCACCGCCAAAGTCCGCGAGCACCACCCCGTAATCAACAAACTCCCACCGTTTTTTAAGCGCAGCAAAGCCGGGCAAGCTACTCCAGTGATAACTCCACAGGGTAGCAAGTTGTTGGGCAGGCGATTTCTTCTTCACAGCCCCCACCTTAACGGGATTCAGATGGATATAGCGGGAGACCATGGCAAGATATTCGTCCCCATCCACCAGAAAACTCTTATAGCGGCCTTGGTAGAGATGACCGGAGCGGCGGTGACGACGATTGAAGGCGGAGGTATAGGTAATATTGAAGTGCCGCATGAACTGGCTGAGATTCCCCAAGGGGGTTTCGACCAGAAGGTGAAAATGGTTGCTCATCAACACGAAGCTGTAGAGCTTGACCGAGTAAACAGCGAGGGAATGAGAGAGAATTTCGAGAAATTTAGCGCGATCCTGATCATCCTTAAAGATCGGCTTGCGCTCATTGCCACGGTTGGTGACATGATACAAAGCGCCAGGGAATTGGATACGAAGTGGGCGTGTCATGCCTTGATGTTAGGGGCAGCATTGCGGAGGTGTCAAGGATAAAGATTTGACCCCCTACTCACCCAATAACTTTTTGCATTTAATACTCCTATTTGAAATTTATTGATTTTTGATTTGAAGCATAACGACCCAGCTCACCGGAAAACAGAGCTAGGAAAGATTAATTTATGACTGAGCGCATGTTTAATGAGGAAAGCATTTTGATAGGCCACGGCTCTGGTTTTCCGAGTGCACATACTATTAGGCAGCAAACAGAAAGGCTTCTCCTTCAGAGTCGGATGTACAATATGAGTGTTGTCGCTCATAGCCGGTACTATCCACACCCAAAAAGGAGAAGCCATCATGAAAATTACTCACGCTGCCGAGAAAATCAACCTCAATAATGTTGTCGATATCGCTGCTGACGTCCACAAGGACACCCTCTGTTTTTTCTTCGAGATTGACGGCAAAGAATACAGCGATGAATGCTGCAACCGCACGGCCATCATCGAGAAGCGACTGCAATCCTATCACGACATCGCCAAAGAGCATGACAGGAAGACCCTGCGAGTCATTTGTGAACCCACTGGCCAATACCAGAACAGTCTGTTCCGCACGGCTAGGCGCATGGGTTTCTTTACTTGCTACGTCAACGCCGAGTCGGTCGCTAAATTCCGCGTGGTGGAGAGCAACGACAACAACAAGACAGACAAGAAGGATCCTCGGGTTATCGGCACCCTGGGAAAGCTGAACAAGGTGATCAAATACCGACTGATCGGTGACGATTATTTGATGCTCCGGAAGCTCCACAAAATGTACGACGAATGCGACGTTACCATTACCAGCCTGCGTTGTCGGGTCGCCAAGATACTGGTTGAGTTGTTCTGTGATTACTCGTTCAAGAAAGATTTTCTTTACAGCAACTCCGGCCTGGCCTTGGTCGAACAGTATGGATGCAATCCTTATCGGATAGTTGCGGACGGATTCCAGGTTTTCACTCGAAAGATGAGAAGGAAAGCGCCGCGCATCAGGCAAGACACCCTTGAGCGTCTCTGGGATGACGCGTCCAGTTCGGCGCTGAATGAAATGCCGACAGGATATGTCGAGGTTCAGGAGATGCATTTTTACGATCTTCTGGATGACTATTTCCGGCAGGTTGACAGGAAGGAGAAGATTACCGAACAGATGGTGGAGATCCTGGCGCGGTTGCGGGAAAAAGACCCCAACATCCCACCGCCGACTCCCCATGTGATTTCGGAAAAGAATCTTGCCCGGCTCTTGGGGGAAACCGGCCCCCTTTCCGACTTTGAGAATTGGCGTAAACTGATGCGTTACGCTGGGCTCAACCTCAAGACCCGGCAAAGTGGCACCTTCCAGGGCCAAAACAAAATCAGCAAGAAAGGTCGAAAATTGCTCCGGAAAGTGTTGCAGTGTATTGCGTTGCCGCTGGTAAGAAGGGGCCAACTTTATGGCGAGGCTTATCACAAAAAGAAGGATGAAGCCAAAATGCCGGGCAACAAAGCGATGACCGTCATTGCCCGACACATGCTCCGCAAGCTGTATGGGTGGTACCGATCCGGCGAAGCGTTTGATGAACAGCGATTCTTT
>JAQYVW010000153.1 GCA_030145325.1 Desulfurivibrionaceae bacterium | reverse complement strand
GTGTTCCAGGAAAGCGCCGCAGGGCTTTCGTGAAAATATGGCTTTTGTGGGGATATTATCCACCCAGATATTGTACGATGCCTTTGTGAAAAATTTCCAGGCCGAGCACCCTGGCCGGTTGGCAAATGTGAAAGTGATGATTTGAGAGGGATGGATCGTTCGAAGGAAAAAGAAGGGGGGACAATACAGGACATGAGTGAGCACAAAAAACGCATCAGGGAATTTATGCTTGATAATTTTCTGTTTGACGATGACGAGAGCACCCTGGCAGATGATGCCTCGTTCCTCGATCAGGGGGTCGTCGACTCCACCGGGATTCTGGAATTGATTAACTGGCTGGAAGAGACATTCTCCATCCAAGTTTTCGACGTGGAAATGATCCCTGAAAATCTGGATAGCGTCAATAAACTATTGGCTTTTATCAAAAAGAAGACAGGATGAGGAGTTGCCGGTGCTTGTCTGTGAGTACCTCATACGTGTGGCCCATCGGTTGCCGGCCAAAATCGCACTTATCCAGGGGGAAGACCGCTATACTTACCGGCAGTTCAGCCATGCCGCCAACAGTGTGGCAAACTGGCTGACTGCCTGTCGCTATCCGCGGGGCTTCCGGGGAGGCATTCTGACCGATGACCCTTTTGAGTATGTGAGCCTGTATTTCGGGATTCAGCAGGCGGGGGGAATCGTCGTTGGTCTCAACACCCAGACGGCAGAACGTTCCCTCTTGGCCACCTTGGGGGATTGCGCCGCCGCTGTCGTTTTTGCCAATTCGAAATTTGCCCAACATCTTGACAAGGTGGCCAACCGCCTATCGTCCTTGAAGCACATAGTCTGCGACAGCGGCGGCGAAGCTGGACTGGCGGCCGATTCCTCTTGTGAACGGGCAAATCTCACCGATGTCTTGCTGTCAAGCAACGTGCAGCCGCCTTCTCTGCCGCAACCATTGCAAGGTTCGGATATAGCCCAGATTATCTACACGTCTGGCACCACCGGCACACCCAAGGGAGTGATGCTCCGCCATGATAATCTGGTCGCCAACACGGAATCGATCATCAACTATCTGCATCTGACCTCCGAGGATCGTGGCATGGCGGTATTGCCCTTTTTCTATTCCTATGGCAATTCCGTGCTGCTGACCCACGTCGCCACGGGCGCCTGTCTGGTGGTGAACCAAAATTTTGTCTACCCGAATGTCATTCTAGATGAGATGCAGCGGGAGCGGGTAACCGGTTTTGCCGGTGTACCTTCAACATTCGCCCTGCTATTGCATCGGTCGGCCGTCCGGAATTACTCTTTTCCCTCTCTGCGGTATCTGACGCAGGCTGGCGCGGCCATGGCACCTAAATTAGCGCGGGCGCTTAAGGAGGTCTTCCCCGAGATTGATATCTTTGTCATGTACGGCCAGACCGAGGCCTCACCGCGCTTGTCCTATCTGCCCCCCGAGGACCTGCAACGGAAACCGGGCTCCATCGGCAAAGCTATTCCCGGGGTTACACTGCAGCTTCTTGATCCGGCTGGTCGGTCGGTCGGGCTCGGCGAGGTCGGCGAGATTGTCGCCCAGGGCGAAAATATTATGGCTGGCTACTGGGGGCGCCCCGAAGAGTCTGCAACAGTCCTGACCCAGGATGGGCTGCGAACCGGGGATCTTGCCTGGATGGATGAGGAAGGCTATCTGTATATCTTCAGCCGTAAAAGTGACATGATCAAGAGCGGCTCACACCGCATCGCGCCAAAGGAGATCGAGGAAATCATTCATGAACATGAGGCGGTTCATGAAGTGGCGGTGATCGGCGTCGAGGACGAGATCTTAGGCGAAGCTCTCAAGGCCTGCGTTATTCTGAAGACAGCAAGTGGGTGCACGGCGCAGGAAATCATTATTCACTGTCGAAAAAACCTGCCAGCCTTCAAGGTACCGCACCTCGTTGTTTTTTATTCTGAACTACCTAAAACCGCCACTGGCAAGATCTGCAAAGGGGAGCTCAGGTGACGGACACCCCGAATCACCCCACCTGGTTAAGAGGGAATCCATGAATCATCCATCTGTTCAGCAGAAAATCTGCACCAGATGCATTATGCCGGCAACGTTCCCCCGCATCACCTTCGACGAGGCGGGACTTTGCAACCACTGCCAAAGACATCGGGGTCTCCAGGCCACGGCGGACCTGAAAAACAAATATGAGCAGAAGTTCACAGGGCTGCTGGCAAGCGAGCGCAACAGAGCGACCTATGATGTCATTCTGGCATACAGCGGCGGCAAAGACAGTACATATACGCTTGATATCTTTGTAAACAGGTATGGGTTGCGCGTGTTGGCGCTAACTTTTGACAACACGTTTATTTCCAAGCAGTCCTTCCTCAATATGACCCAGGTTTGCGATACGCTGGGGGCCGACCATCTTATCCTCCGACCGGGGCGGGACATGCTGCGGAATATTTTCCGGGTGGCGTCCAGGGACGAGTTGTACTCCCCTAAAACCCTTGAACGGGCCAGCACCATCTGCACGAGTTGTATCGGCCTGGTGAAAGCGATCATGCTGCGGACCGCCATTGAAAAAGGCATCCCCTTTGTGGGTTTTGGCTGGTCACCGGGCCAGGCACCGGTGCAGGCCTCGGTTATGAAAACCAATGCGGTCCTCATGAAGAAAACCCAGCAAGCTATCCATGACCCTCTGCATAAAATCGCCGGCGATTCAATCAATCCTTATTTCGTTACCGCCGAACAATTTTCAGCACCGGAGAAATTCCCATGGAATATCCACCCGTTGGCTTTTCTCGACTACAACGAGGAGAAGATAATCGAGAGGAATAATCAGCTCGGCTGGCAGAAACCGGACGA
>JAQYVW010000070.1 GCA_030145325.1 Desulfurivibrionaceae bacterium | reverse complement strand
GGAGTCTCACAGGTTCGCTACCTGCCCGATCTCTGCGTTATGTTCAAAAAATAATGCTCGGAATATCAAACATATGCCTGCGCTTATTTTTTTCGCATGCCTTGATCTCGAACAAAAATCCTCATTTATGGACAGACACTAGTTATTAAATAAACGTCGAAGCGATGGGTTTTGCCGGTTATCGCCATGCTGGGGCTGGGCCCGTTGATTGGTTCCGCCTTGATCGGTCTCTTCACCACCACCCGTTTTCTGGCGCAGGTGAGGGCGGCCGCGAGGAGTGTATGGGCGTCGGGGTCGTCGCCCACCAGTAAACGTAAGATCCGCATCTCTTTCTTGACCAGGGCACTCTTGGTCCGGTGCGGATACATGGGGTCTAGGTAAATAACCTCGGGCCGATCTTCTTCCTTAATTTGGGTCAGTACCGTGCAACTGTCGCCCACCTCTAGTCGCAGCCGATCATTGATGATGGCGGCGGTTTCCGGGTCGGAAATGGCCCGTTTGCAACCGTCGGCCACCAAGGCACCGATAACCGGCGAACGCTCGATGAGGGTAACCCGGCAGCCCAAGCTGGCGAGAACAAAGGCGTCGCGAGCAAGGCCACCGGTGGCGTCGATCACTGCTGGGCAGCGATTTCCTTTCAGGCCCACGGCCCGGGCCAGATCCTGTTTACGGCCACCGCCGTATTTGCGGCGGAAAGCCATGGCACCGTCGACAAAATCGACAAAAACCGGGCCGGGCCCATTCTTGCCGGTTTGGCGTAGTTCCAGATGTTCCGGGGTGGCGATGAGTAACAGTTGAAAGGTCGTATCCAGTGGCGAGGTCAGTGGTAGTTTGAGCTTGGCGGCCAGTTCTTTTGCCATGGCGATGGTGGGCAATGCCTCCGGGCTTGCCGCCACCGCAATTGTTGTTTCGCTGACCATCTGCATTTTCCTCTTTGGGGCAATTTGACGTTTTGCGGACCGGTCCGTTTTCGGGTATAGTCGGGTGGACAAAATTTCGCCCGACGCCGGGTTGTTCATAACCTTTGCTCAGAGCTGACCATAATGGATTTAGAACATAAAGCACAACCGAAAGTGGTGGCCATTATTCCAGCCCGCTACCATTCCAATCGTTTTGAGGGGAAACCCCTGGCGATGATTGTTGATAAGCCGATGATTCAACATGTCTATGAGCGGGCCATGGCGGTGCCGTTGCTTTCAAGGGTGGCAGTGGCCACCGATGATCAGCGGATTGCCCACTGCGTACGTGGCTTTGGCGGCGAGGTGGTGATGACTCGTCCTGATCATGTTTCCGGCACCGACCGGTTGGCCGAAGCGGCCAGTATCATGGATATTCCAGAGCAGGATGTGGTGGTGAATATTCAAGGTGATCAGCCCCTTTTTCCGGCCGAGGTGGTCTCGCAGGTGGCGACGCCATTGCTTGAAGATCCGGCTCTGCCCATGTCGACCTTGATTTACAAAATCATCCGTCCCGAGGAGATCAATGATCCCAATCATGTGAAGACGGTTTTTGACCGCAACGGCATGGCGTTATATTTCTCGCGATCCTCGATCCCCTTTCAGCGTAACCCCGAGGAACCAGATGTTCCTACCTATTACAAACATTTGGGCTTTTACGCCTATCGGAAGGGTTTTCTGCTGACCTTTGTCAGTCTGCCTGAGGGTGAGTGGGAACGATTTGAGAAATTGGAACAACTCCGCGCCCTGGAATATGGCTACCGAATCAAGGTGGTTCTCACCGAGCACGATTCGGTGGAGGTGGATACCGAGCAGGATCTGCGCCGGGTGGAAGAGATGATCCAATCTGGCAAGTAAACGGAATTAATTGCAAATAAGCAATCTTTTTAATATAACTGGATAAGGTGTAATCATGCGTAAAAAATTGACTATTATCGGCGCTGGCAATGTTGGCGCAACCGCTGCCCATTGGGCAGCAAGCCGGGGAATAGCTGACGTTCTGTTGTTGGATGTAGTGGAAGGAGTTCCCCAGGGTAAGGCGTTGGATCTTTCTCAGTCTGGGCCGGTGGATGGTTTTTCCGTTGCCATGACCGGTTCCAACGATTTTGCCGATTCGGCTGACTCCGACGTGGTGATCATCACCGCTGGTCTTGCCCGGAAGCCTGGCATGTCCCGCGATGACCTGCTGGCCAAGAATGTGGCCATCGTTAAATCCTGCGCCGAGCAAGCGGCTAAATATTCACCCAACGCGGTGCTGATTGTGGTCACTAACCCCATCGACGCCATGGTTTATACTGCCTTCAAGGTTTCCGGTTTCCCTAAGGAGCGGGTGATCGGCATGGCCGGGGTGTTGGATTCGGCCCGCTACCGAACTTTTCTGGCCCAAGCCCTGAAGGTCGCCCCGCGTGATGTTAACGCCTTGGTAATGGGTATCCATGGCGATAATATGTTGCCACTGGTTCGGCTGGCCAATGTTAGCGGAGTGCCGGTTGCCGATCTCCTTTCCGAAGAAGAGTTGGCGGCCATTGTTGAGCGTACCCAGCATGGCGGTGCCGAGATTGTTAATCATCTCAAGACCGGCAGTGCTTTCTATACCCCTGGCCTTGCTGCCGTGGAGATGGCCGAGGCGGTGCTCACCGACAGTAAGCGGGTTTTACCATGCGCCGCTTATCTGGAGGGAGAGTTTGGTTTCTCCGGCTGCTTCCTTGGCGTGCCAGTGGTGATTGGTGATAAGGGTATTGAGCGAATTCTCGAATTCTCGTTGACTGACGAGGAAAAAACAGCCATGGCCGACTCAGAAACTGCGGTCAGAAAGCAGATGGCTGCCACCGGCCTTTAACAAGTACTCAGGCGACTATGCTGAAAAGCAATGATCAGAAACCGGTGGCGGCAAGCCTAACAACCGTAGCCGCTACCGGTTTTACGCCCCTTGATCTTCTTCCCCAGCAGACCTTGGCGGAAAAGGTGATCCAGTTGGCCTTGGCTGGTTCTCCTGCCGGGCCGACAGCGATCACCTCCGTTTTGGCCGAGTTGGCCGAGACTTTGGCTGGTGTGGATGTCGCCGACTTGAAGGTTGTTGTCTTTGGCGGCGGCACTGGCCTTGCTAATATGGTGGGCGGTGACTCCCGGTTGCCGGACTGGCCCCGTTCCCCTTTTCGGGGTCTGAAAGAGATTTTCCCCCAGACCTCTGCGGTGGTCTGTGTTACCGACGATGGTGGTTCCTCCGGCGAGTTGCTGAAAGATCTGCCCCTTATCGCCTTGGGTGATCTGCGTCATGTCTTGCTTGCCTCGGTGAGGTTTGAGCAGCTGGGCAGTCGTTATCAGCTTTCTTTCGGGCAGGTGCAGCCTGTGGTTGCCACCCTCCACGCCCTCTTCAACTGTCGTTACCAAAAGCCTCCCGCCTCTGCCATTACCCTGCTGGCCGAGGAAAATATCGATCTCCATCTTCTTCCTGCCCCCATGCGTAATGGGTTGCAGAATCTTCTTGACCTCTTGTTTGCTGATGAGCGCTTTCAGGCCTTGCTCCAGCGCCCTAACTGTCTGGGTAATTTACTGTTGGCGGTGGCCATCTATCAGCAGATGCCGCCGGTGTCTTTTTCCGTACCGGTGCCCCAGACTGCGGTGCGGGCCGGATTGCGTTTCCTGGCCGACTGTATTGGTGTTCTTCCCGGAGCGGTGCTGCCCTGTACCACTACGCCAGCCCGCTTGAAGGTTCTTTACGCCAACGGCGTTTTGGTTACCGGTGAGGATAAATCCAGTCAGGCGCAACGGGGATGCCCGGTGGATCGGGTATTTGTTGAGTTTGCTGAACCGCCCCAAGTGTTGCCGGAGGTGATGGAGGCTATTGCCGAGGCTGACATTATTCTTTTTGCTCCAGGCAGTCTCTACACCAGTATTATTCCTGTCTTGCAGGTGCCGGGGATTGCGGCGGCGGTTCGTTGTAATCGGCAAGCCATGAAGGTTTTGGTGGCCAACCTGTGGGGACAGAAAGGGGAAACCGATCTGGTTCGGGATGATCCTGAGCGGCGTTTTTATGTCTCTGACTTACTTAACGCTTACCAGCGTAATATTCCTGGTGGCGTTGCCGATCTTTTTCGTGAGGTGGTGGTGCTTGGCTTGCAGGATATCCCCGGCCATATCTTGCAAAGTTACGCCTTCGAAAACAAGGTGCCCATTTATCTGGATCGTGAACGGGTAAAGGAGATGGGCTTTAACGTTATCGAGACCAAGGTGTTTTCGCAACGGGCTCTCGAAGAACGGCAAATCGTTCAGCATAATCCGGCGGCGTTGGCAATTGCCATTCGTACCTTGTGGGCGGTTCGGGATCAGCTGCCTCCGCGCACGCCTTATAAGCTTGGCCCCTTTTATCCTGTTACTCAGCCCCTTCTTGATCCGGCCCAGCAATCGCCTTCGGCTCGTTATGGGGCGATTCTCCACCGGCTTGGTAATTTTACCGTTAATGGCGCCATTGAGCAGATTGCCGATATCCTTTGGCGGCATATCGATATCCCTTTGTGCCATCTTGATCATGTTGATGGTATTGACCTGATCGATACCGAGGTTTGGTGTCGTTCGCAGCGTTGGGATAACATTTTTTCCTTTTATGATCCCAATGACAGTCGAATCAAGATTCGTCAGGATATCCTGACGCAGCCCAGTCGTTTTGAAACTGCTTTTCTGGTTGCCCTTGGGCAGTCGTTGCTTGGCAACTACGCAGCAAGCAAGGATATGCAACCGGTACGCCAGGACGGAGAGTCTCTGGGGGATGTATTTTGTTTGACCCTTCGCGAGCCGGCAGCTTTGCAGGCATTTTTATCGTTGGCAGATATCAGGATCTATCTGACCCTGGCGAGAATGCGCCAGTCCGGCCAGACTGCCGATCTTTATTTGCGGCTAATTAACGGTCATGAAGAGTTTACGCCGCCGGGGCTTCTCTTTGGCCTCACCTATGCCTGGTACCTTGATAATCGTTTTGCGTCCCATGTGGAGTATAAAATGGCCATTACCCGGGCGGAGATCAGTGATTTGGTTCCGGCCCAGGTTAAGATGGCCACCAGGCGTCAGGCCTTGACGGATTTCTTTCGGAAACGTGTATTTTTGCTTGCCGAGCCATCATATGATGAGCCGGAAATTATCAAGTTGGTTTGATCCTGAGGGGGATCCTGGATGCAGTTGTCAGAAAGTGTTGGCGGGGATGGGCCGGTTTGCATTCTTGTCCGGGTTGAGGGGGCGGAGATGGTTGACCGCTTGCACCAAGGGCTGGTGGAGTTGAGTCGGGTGGATGAGGTGCATTGCCGTCGTTATGCCGGGGGATGGCTCCTCACTGCTTGTGGTGCTGCCAATGCCGATCCTGATCCATTACTGCGAACCGTTGCCGCCCTTGTTGATCAGTTTGACTCCCTGGCCGAGGTGCTTGATGTTAGACGCGGAGCTTGTGAGTTGCCCTCTGGTGGCGACGGTTATCGCATTTCCGCGCGGTTTAGAGTCTCGGGTGGAGATGCGCCCGCTGATGCCGATAACATCTGTCTTGATGCCGCCCATGTTTTTGGCACCGGTGCCCATGCCAGTACCAGGCTTGCTGTTCAGGCCATGGAAGAGATTGCCGAAAGGGAAGGGGGGCTTCCTGCGCGGATTCTTGATGTTGGCACCGGTTCCGGGGTTTTGGCTCTGATTGCCGCCCGGTTGGGTGGAAAAGTGGTGCAGGGGATTGATATCTGCGAGGAAGCGGTGGCGGTGGCTCGGAGAAACGTGGCAGCAAATGATCTTGCCCAGCGGGTGGTGGTCAGTTCTACGCCACTGGCGGAGTTGTCGGAAAGTTATGAGCTAGTCATTGCCAATGTCACCGCTTCGGTTCTTCTTCGCTTGGCGAAAGGGATTGTCAGTCGACTGCGTCCCGGCGGCTGTCTGGTTGTTTCCGGCCTGCAAGGAAGGCAGGGGGAAGAAATAGAAGAGGCGTTGGCTCTTTACGGGTTGGAACCTATTTCCCGCTATGCCGACGGGAAATGGCGCGGCCTGACCCTTCATAATCCTTTGGTGGCTTGATTTTGATTGTGCATATCTTTTTCTGTTGGGAGCCACAGGGGGTGGCGGTAGCAATGGTTCGGGCCTGCATGGTCGGAACCATTGCTGAGGTCTAGGGGTGGTTGGACGGCCCAAAACTCGGGGGGAGTTTTGGGTTAATGTTTGACCTTGTCGTGGAGTTTTGTTGAAGCGATAAAGTAACTACTCACCGGGGCGTGGCTAATTCTCCCAATATGAGCGTAATTTTAACTGTTTGCAGGGTGCCGGAGATGAAAGGCATCGTTCTGCGAAACATACATTGGTATGTGAGCAGGGCGATAACGCGGCAGATTCGGTAACCTGTGAGCAGTTACGCGATAAACTTGTTTTCCATGGGGCGATTGACTTTGCCAGCGAAAAAAATATCTTTTACTGCTTTTTCTGCGTCTGGCTTGCTGCGTGGATGGGGAGGTCTGTTTCTCGCGGTGACCGGTGGTTTGAGCTTGGCTTCCGGTGCATACGAGTCAGGAACCGATATGCATTGGTATGCGGTGGTTCTTGCCGTTCTGTTGGCAATAGCAGCAATCCATGCCGGTTTGGGGCTGGTTAGGGATAAGGTTCCCGACTTTTTTGTCGCCATGCTTGCCGCGCCATTACTGTGGGTGGTTTTTGCTTGTCTGGTGTTCAGGCTCGCCCTTCCCTTTGCGCCACAGGCGATCATCTTGCCGATCTTGTTGCTGGGTACTTTTTTTATTGTTTTCCCGTTCCGTATTTCCATCTGGACATTGCTGCTGGTCCTTGGGGTTGAAGCGGGGCTCTACTATACAGGTTCGCAGGGGTTGCGAGGTTTGCTGGTCAATGGCAGCACCTATGTTGTCGCCAGCGCTGGTTTTCTTCTCTTTGCTGACAGCAGAGCCTATTGTCGTCGCCTCCGAGAGCGGGTGGCCACCGAAAAAAATGAGGCGCGGGAGCAAGATTACGCCAGGGATTTCGGCTTTGATGAACCCATGCCCTGTGTAGCCGATATCGTTGCTGCTGAAGATGATGATGTTGCGGAGAACCTTTCCACCGTCGAAGCCGTTGTCACTTCTTTTGAAATACAGCTTGAAATCATTCGGCGCGCCTTGTCGTTGCAGAGCGTGGTGTTGTTTTGGCCCGATGCCACCGGGGCTGGTTACAAGATGCGAGCCATGGCTGGAAACTCCGAGCAGATGCGGGATGGCCCTTTCCCACGCGGAGCTGGAATATTCGGCATTCTCCAGCGGAGCGGGGCGGAGGTGGCCTTGGCCGGTCTTAGTGATTTCGGTGGGTTGCCTTACTATTTTAAATATCAGGATGTCGGAGGGGTTTTTGCCATGGTTGTGGCTGACAACTCTTCCTGTGCGGACGGAAAACGTTGTGGAGTTCTTTGTGTTGACCGGGTTGCCAAGGATGAGTGGCAAGTCGAGGAATTGGAGTTTTTGCGTCTTGCCGCCCGTAAACTTGGCCTCAATGTGACCATGGGGAGGCGGTTGTGTGAAATGGATCGTGAACGTTCCGTCAATGCCCAAGTGGTGGTGGGGTTGCGGGAGTTGAATGGGGTGCTGGACTTGGCCTCGGCTTTTGACGCTACCATTAGCACGGTGCGGGGAGTATTGGCGGCCGAGTTTGTGGCTATTTCACTAAAAGAGGGAGAGTGTCACCGCATCGCTCGAGTAGAAGGGGTTGGGGCTGAAGGGTTGGCGGAGCAGGTTTTTTGTAAGGATGATGGTTTGGTCGGCCAGGCGATGGCCAAAAATCGGATCATTCCCACCAACGGGGTTAATCGTACTGCCGCCCCCATCTTTAGCAGCGCCAAGCGGGTGGCTGATTTTAAGTCCCTGCTCATTGTTCCGCTACGGAAGGAAGATGGTGAGTCCATCGGGGCGTTGGTGGTGGCAGCTCGTCCTGGCGGAGTGTTTAGTCAGCAGGGGCAGCAGATTCTGGAACTGATTGCCACCCAGGTGGCGATTAAGATTGATTTGGCTCGAGCTCATGAGAAAATTAGCCTGCTGGCCACCACTGACGGCCTAACCGGCCTTGCCAATCATCGCACCTTTCAGCATGGATTTGATGTCATGTTGCAACGGGTTGAGCGTCAAAAACGCTCACTCTGTATGTTGCTCTGTGATATTGATCATTTTAAAGGGGTAAACGATACCTTTGGGCATCCTTTTGGTGATCAGGTTTTGAAGGAGGTGGCGGCGGTGCTGGCTGAATCTGTTCGCCAGGTTGATCTTGCTGCCCGTTACGGTGGTGAGGAATTTGCCCTTATCCTCGAGGACTGCGATGAAAAGGGCGGTTACCTGCTGGCTGAACGGATTCGGCAGACAGTGGCTAAGTTGCCTTTGTCATGTGATAACGTTACGGTAACCGTCACCCTCTCCATCGGTTTGGCAAGTTTTCCTAAGGACGGGGTGGAGAAATCTGTTTTAATCTCCCGAGCTGATCAGGCCTTGTATCGTGCCAAAGAGGATGGTCGCAATCGCACCGTCCTCTGGTCAGAGGTACAGCATGAAAATTGATGGGGTGTGTCCCGGTGGCTGCTTATTGGCAATATTCTTTAATTTCCTGTTGCTGTTGGTCCAGGCATTGAAGTAGTGCCTCTTCTTCCGCTGGGGTTAATTGTGCTCCATGTTTAATCATGTTGCTGATTGTTCGTTTCCAGCCCTTGGTGTTTTTTCGTCCCAGTTTCTGGCAGATTCTCGTTGCATGATGACAAACCACACAGTGGGTATCCATAATCGCGGTGCAGGTAGCTGAAATCTTGATTGTTGGCTGGGTTTTGGCCGGGTTTTCAACTTTGTTGTTTTCTGTTGTTGCCTGGTTGGTTACTGCTGCGGGGGTGGTTTTGTCTGTGCTTGGCGGTGTCCCGGGCTCACTTGAACAAGCAGAGATGGTCAGCGCGAGCAGGGCCACGGCGAAAGATAAGATTTTGTGGTTGTGCATAAGATATCTCCTTATGTTTGATGTGGGCGATCCAGAACCCTTACGGACCAGATTTTTGCCTGGATATGGCTGATGGATATTTTTTTAGAATCGAGACTGAGTCTGGCGAGAATCTCTTTCACCTGTGGCCAGTCACCATTATCAATGGCAACGGCTAAAGTCAGCCAGTGGTAAGCATTATTCTTGCTGCCACAGAGGGCGTCTTTTATTTCTACCGGCAGTGGCATCTCCGTCATTATTTCCATCATGTTTAAGCCCAGTAGTGAATCGAGATTGGAAAAGAGTCCCAGGATAAACATGGTTTCTTTTTTGTAGGGAGGAACGGAGAGGTTTTTCGCGATTAATTCGAGAAAACGGCCTCGGCAAACGGCGGTGAAGACAAGCTCCTGTGCTTTGGGGCGGTGGTCGATGTCGGAGAGCAAAACCACGGCCAGCCATTGCCGAAGTGATTCGCTGCCCAAAAGGGTAATGGCCTGGGCAATGGATTGAATTTTTTGTTGTAGAGCATAGAATGACGAATTGATGTGTTTTAGGAGCCGGTAGCTGAGGGAGATGTCATTGGCGATGATCCCGGCAAGTTTTTTTAACTCGAAATCATCATCGGCCAATTCCTGCATTAACTGCATCTTGCCGATGTTTTCGGTGGAAATCTTTCGCCCCTTTATCGTTTCTGGTTTGCTGAAAAAGTAGCCCTGGAAGTAGGAATACCCCAGACTCTTGGTCAGCTGGTAGGTGGCCCGGTCTTCAACTTTTTCAGCCAGCAGTTTGCATCGATAGCGGCCCAGTTGTTGGCTGATCTTGATTATTTCAGGAGGTTTGAGGCCCAAAACGTCTACTTTAACGATGTCGGCGATTTCCAAGAAGGGTTCGAAGCCTGGTTCGCCGATAAAGTCGTCCAGGGCAAGGACGTAACCGTCCTGTTTTATCTTCTTGCAGGCGGTAATGATCTCCGTCTCTGCTTTGACGGTTTCCAGAATTTCGATGATGCAGATATCTTTGGGTAGAGAGAGTGCGGTTTGCTGTAAGAGTAGTTGGGGTGGAAAATTGATCAGAATTTTTTTATCCTGGCCAACGCCGGTGGTGGCGATGGAGAAGCCATCGGCGATGACCTTGGCGGTGGCAATGACCTCATCGGTCACCTGGGCATGGGCCACTAGCTCGCTATGGCGAAAGAGCAGTTCGTAGCCCCAGATTTCCTCGGCAATAGTGAAGATGGGTTGACGTGCCACGAAAATAGGCTGGTAGTTCAAGTCTGGCTCGGGGATGGCAAGAGTCATGGTTTCTCTGAGAATAGATCGGCTACTCTCCCTCCAGGTATTCCAGGGTGGTGGCCACATAGTGTTCGATGGCGGTTCGAACGTATTCTTCCTGGTCGATGAATTGTACGCCCAGTCTGATTTTGTTTTTTTGTTGTTCAATAATTCTGATTAAGCCCTTGGTGTAAAGCTCTTCTTCGCTGTCGGGTAGTTGTAGGGTGCAGAATATTTCAGTTTGGGCATCGAGATCGGCAAAGGCTGAACCTTTCTCCTGTTCATTGATAATAATCCTGCAACCACTCTTGCTGATATTGGTTAATTTGCCCTTCTCTTCCTGGCTGTCTTTGAAAATTACAACGGGATGGAAGCATTGTATTCGGTCATCTTGTCGGAGGTTGAGGGTTTCATAGCATTCGGGGTGATCGATAAACAGAATGGGGTAAGGTTTGGTTATGATTGCCGCCACCGTAGAACTAAATCCGAACACCAGGCTTCCTGAGATATAGCGAACGTTAATCTGGGCGTTGGGTGCTAATTGTATTTGTCGCAGTTGTTCAGGATGTTTTACCAGTAGGTATTCGTTTTTTATCAAGCCGATGAAGGTTGTCTGAAAACGTTTTCCCTGCTCAATGGTGTGGATGACAATTTCTGCGCCAATAGGGATAACGAGATCCATTTTGCAGATGCGTTGAACCCTGGAGGTATCGATCCTAGGGATGCTTGGTTGTTGCGTTGATTCCATGAAGGCAGGAATTCCGGATGGTTGTTTTTAGGCGCAGTTAGAATGAAACCTGTTTGTATGATATAGAATTCTGCTTGCCAGGGCAAGCAGTTATACCTGCAGAGGTTTGTTATGAATGGGGGCGCAGAAAAGGCAAGCCGTTGCGCTGGGGCAAAACGTGGTAGTTCTATTGTTGGTGGCTGGGTAATCAGTTGGTGGGGCCGTCGTCTTCGGTATCGAACACTGCGACCCGATTAACGATGTGGAGGATAGCATCTTTCAGTTCATCTGAGACATCGATGAATTGCACTCCCATTCCTTGATCACGGCCATTGTTTTGTGGGTGTATCCACATGACCATGGCTTTTACGGAAATCTGTTGGAGGTCGCCGATGCTGAAGATCAGCGTCTGGGTCGTGCCCACCGGCGGTGGGTTACTGGTGGCGATAAACATTCCGTCGGCGGAAATATCCTTGCTTAGGGAGATGACATAATCGTCATCGTTGACAACATTGACCTCAAATTGCGTTGGGATGCGCGGGTTTTTTCTTCTCTCGTGCGAGGCCATGGGTGACTCCTTAGCTTAATGATATACGACGAGCGGACTATCAACGTAATGATAATTATCCTTTAAAGGTGAGAACTATCGTTATCGTAGTAAACTCCATCCGCCCTGTCAATGTACGGAATTTTTTTCGGTGCCTTATTTTTGTTGCTATTCTGTTTTTTGCTGCTGGTTTCTATGGAACCAGTGGTGTGGCGATGGCGAGCCTTGACGATGGGAGGAGTGACCCGTTCGCAGCCCAAGTCCCTTGTTTTTTCCTCTCTTGTTAAGCATATATTTTCTAGGGTGGTAATTCCCGTTGTTGGTTTGCTGAAGGTGCGGGAGAGGATGTTGTTATACGCCACGATATTGTCCGGGCCAAAGAATGGTGTGCAGTTGTAGTTGCAGGCGGCAGGGTAGTCGGTCATCCTGCAACCATTGGGCTAGGTCTGCAGGTGGTAGAGAGGTTGTCACCGGAGAGCAGGAGAGGTGGGCGGCTTTTGTTAGGGTGTGGCTATGGATCATCTCTCGGGCCCAGTCATAATCATGCCGCGAAGAAAGGACAAACTTGATCTCGTCGTTGGGGCGAAGATGTTTGAGGTTGCTGAGCTCCATTCTTTGCTGCATGTTGCTGTCTGGACATTTAAGATCCATGATCCGTACCACCTCGTGGGGAACCCGGCTGATGTCTAGGCTGCCATTGGTTTCAAGGAGGACGGTGCGGCCAGCAGCCAGCAATTCATCCAGAAGGGGGTAGATGCCATCCTGCAGGAGCGGTTCGCCACCGGTAACCTCCACCAGCACTTCGGGGGTTTTTTGCACCTCTGAAAGAATCGCCGCCACCGTCATTTCCTGCCCCGGTTCCTCGTAAGTGTAGCGGGCGTCGCAGTATGAGCAACGCAGGTTGCAGCCGCTCAAGCGGATAAAAAGACAGGGGTAGCCCGCATAGCGGGATTCCCCCTGGATGGAATAGAAGATCTCTGAGACCGTGAGGGTAGTCTCAGTCGGCACGGTAGGTCACCCCGCAGTTGTCCGTTTCGTGTACCGTGACACTGTAAGGGCGGTAGCGGTCAGTGGTGAGCAGTTTTTGTAATTCTTCGAAGATGTGAACGGCAATGTTTTCCGATGACGGGTTTTGTTCCCGGAAGGCGGGATGCTCGTTGAGATCGCGATGATCCAGATCCTCAATTATCTCCTTGAGCGCGTTTTTGACGGTGCGAAAATCAATGGCCATGCCTAGTTCGTCTAGTTCGGTGGCGCGGACGGTCACTTCAATTTTCCAGTTGTGACCGTGGGGCTTTTCGCAGTTGCCAGGGTAGTTGCGAAGGTGGTGGCCGGATGAAAAATGGGTGCGGGTAGAGACATCAAACATTGCAGCTTCCTCGGTTACGGTTAAGCGTTTTTTATTCTCTTTCATGATTACTTGTAAAGGGAACTTGAAAAACGCCGGTTTTTTGAATATGAATGTGTTTTTACCCCAAGTCGGGGTGGATGAACAGGGTAAAATGTTAATCTATTGCGGGTGAAGTTGGCCCGAATGTTTTTTTTAATCGGTCGTCAGTGGCAAAAGCAACGACCGGCTCATATTGGGAGAGGGTAAAGGTATGGCTCTTATCGCGTCGTTTTGCGGCTTGCGTTATAACCCGGAGAAAATTGACCGGATGGAAGAGGTGGTGACGCCACCCTATGATGTCATTGATGATAAGGCCCAGGCCGCCCTGCTCGCCAAAAATCCGTATAATATGATTCAGCTTGATCTGAGCAAGAACGTCAAGCCCGAGGAGGCTTCGGCGGATCGTTATATGCAATCGAAGCAGTTGTTGGAGAAATGGCAGGAAGAAGGGGTTTTGCTGCGCGATGATACTCCCGCTATCTATCTCTACCATACCGAATATCTGCACCCCTCGGGGCGACGACTTACTCGCAAGGGTTTGGTGACGCTGGTGGGGCTGGCGGAGTTTGCGGAGGGAATTGTCAAACCCCACGAAAAAACCTTTGCCGGGGTAATCACTGATCGGGTGAAGTTACTTGATACCTGTCAGACCCAGTTCAGTCAGATTTTTTCTCTCTATTCCGACCCGCAGAATGAGGTGATGGCTCTCCTTGAGGCCGCTTGTCCCCAGGAACCGCTTTGCAGCGCCACCGATGACGACGGCGGTCGGCATGTGCTCTGGGCAGTGACAGAGCCTGCGGTTCTTGAGCGGGTGCGGAAGCTCTTTGTTGATAAAGCGCTCTATATCGCCGATGGTCATCATCGTTACACCACTGCCTTGCAACTGCGTCAATTGATGCGGGAGCGTGAGGGGCAGGTTGCCGAAGATAGCCCCTATAACCATGTGATGATGTATCTCTGTGGCATGGAAGATCCCGGTTTGTCGGTATTGCCCACCCATCGCTTGGCTTTGGTGCCGGAAGAACTGTCCGCCGACCAGTTGGTGGAGAAGTTGCGGAGTAATTTTTTGGTGGATGAGGTTGCCGGTGGCAGTCGTGAGGCCTTGGTTGGTGAGGTGCTGGCCCGAATGAATGAAGAGGGCGGTCAGGAGACCTTGTTTGGATTTTATCATCCCGGCGAGGATCGCTGTTTTATGCTGACTCTTAGAAAGTCGGCTCTGCCCACAGAGTTTGTTGCTGCTCATCCTGATGTCTTGCGCGATTTGGATGTTGTTGTTCTTTCCGACCTGCTCCTTGAGAGGGTTCTTGGCCTTGATTATCATCGCTGTGAAGAGGAAGGTCTGATTGATTATTTCAGTGATGCCGACGATGGGCTAGATGCGGCGGTGAAGATGGTGACCGCCCGGCCCGAGACGACCCCGGCCCTATTTCTGATGAACCCGACCCTGGTTTCTCAGGTTAAGGCAGTGGCAGATTCGGATCTAGTCATGCCGCATAAATCCACTTTTTTCTATCCCAAGATTCTCACCGGCTTGTTGATGAATAAGATTGTTGCTGGTGAGCGGGTCGGATGATCAGATCACGATTTGGTGTCGGTGATGTCCACGGGGCTCGGTGAGCTGGATTATACTGAGGAAAGTCTGTTTGACGGTGGGGTTGTCTGTCGTCAGTCCCGCCGGGGTTACAGGTTTTCTGTGGATGCCGTTTTGCTCGCTCATTTTATTATCGCCTATCCCCGCCAGCGGCTGCTGGAATTAGGAGCAGGGTGCGGGGTTGTTTCGCTTATTCAAGCCTATCGGCAACCGTTCTTAACCGTCGAGTCACTAGAGATCCAGCCGCAGCTATGTGCTTTGGCCCGCCAGAATATGGAGGCTAATGGATATGAACGGCGGGTCAAGGTGGTGTCTGGCGATGTCCGGCAAATTGCCGACCATGTCCCTGGCAATTCTTTTGATTTGGTATTGGCCAATCCTCCCTATCTACAAGCACTACACGGTCGCTTAAATTCATGCCCGGAACGGGCTGTGGCCCGGCACCAACTGAGGGGCGGTTTGGCTAGTTTTGTCGATGCGGCCTTTTTCGCCCTCAGGGAAAATGGCCGGGTTGGTTTTGTTTATCCGGCGGCGCAGGAAAAAGAGTTGCTAACTGGATTAGCGACCAGGGGGTTTTCCGCCCAGCGTCTGCGGCTGATCCATGGTTACCCTGGATGCAAGGAGAAGTTGGTGTTGGTGGAGGCGGTGAAGAGAGGGCCGGTGGTGATGGTTAGGGAGCCATCTCTTTATATCTCTACCCATCGGGGTGGCGAGTATACCGAAGAAATGGCCGGATTCTACAGGGCAACGGGGGGAGAGTGATCTTCCCTGTGTCGCGGCAAGGATGAAATGCCGTAAAAATGACCATCAATATGTGGCGTTGCAGAGTTTACGTGACTCTCGAATTTCAAGGGCAATTTTCCTTTGCAAGCACCGCTGGTAGTTGATGGTTTGTGTTGCGCCGAGAGACATCCCGCATTCCTTACAGTTGTGATTGTGGGTATTGCGGAACACTGGGCTATTTAGTATTGTGATTAAATGCGATATATCAGATGCTTACAATGCGAATATGCGTGTAACTTGTGGTCATTGCTCATTTTTTCTTGACGCTTCTGGTGGATCGTGGTTAATTAAACAGCATATGTTAATGATAGATATATTGCCTAGGTTGGGTAGTAAAATGTCAAATAAATAACAGGGGGACATGCCAATGAACAACACTGACATCATGGTCAAGGATCGCACTCAAGTTAAGGATTCAGCTGGTGCTGCTAGTTCTGTATTTGCGGGTCAGGCAGTTGGTACGGTTGGAATTGTTTCTGGACTGGTTGGCATCTGGGCTATTTCCTGTATGGTTAGTGCGGTGATTTCTGCGGGTCCTCTCGGTTTGATTACCGGTTGGTTTTCTTCTGTAATGTAATGAACCTCCTGACGCCTGCTTGTTTTGTTAGTATGGGTCGGGTTTGACTTGGTTTTGTCGGTTGCTATTGTTAACCGATTGGTGTTTGGTCATCGCTAGTAGTGAAAGCCCGGATTGTGTTTAGAGCACATTCGGGATTTTTTTATTGGGATTGTCCTTGGGAATGTTCATTAGAACAGGGCATCCCCTTTTTTTGTTTCTGTGGCAGGGGGGGGAGGGATTACGTTATGGTCTTTCCTTTCAAGTGTT
>JAQYVW010000152.1 GCA_030145325.1 Desulfurivibrionaceae bacterium | reverse complement strand
TTCCATCTGTTGATGACATCACATCAGCACTTGCCCCAGAGGTTCCAGGGAAAGGCTACAAGACTCGTTCTATCCAAATGGTCAAACAAAAGCCCAAATCTGTCTCACTCTATATCACCTTTGAAAAGAACTCCTACACCATCGACCAGCATGCCGTTGAGGTGCTTGACGTCCTTGGGAAATCACTTCAATCAGACCGCTTAAAAGAGTTTAACTTTGCCCTCGAAGGTCACACAGACTCCACAGGAAGCCCGAGCTACAACCAGGCTCTTTCAGAAAAACGTGCCACTGCCGTTAAAAGCTACTTAGCCCAGAACTATGGCATCAGCCAGGAGCGCCTCAATGCCGTTGGCAAAGGCGAAACCGAGCCCCTCATCACAAATGACCCTGGTGCTGCCGCGAACAGGCGGGTCAAGATCATTAACACAGGGCGCTAAACTTCTTCTCCCACGATAAATATCAATAGGAGCTTCCCAAACGGGAAGCTCCTATTTTTTTGATCACCCTCACCTTCTCAAACTGAGGTTCACGATGTCCCTATTTAAATATGCTCTCACCTGGATCAGCCTCGCTTTCATCATAACAACATTTAGCCCAGCACATGAATGCCAGGCCAGGCGCTCCATGCTTGGCCAATCAACAAAAAACATAACCAAAGCCATCAAAATGAACACCCGGGCGCTTCGCCCCAAGTTCGTTATTAAATCTAAATATGCTGCGCCAACCTCTGCAGTATCCCTTAGTTCAGACAATGAGCTTCTTGGCGTAGCCGACAAACTTGGCCGCATTCACATCTGGGAGTTGCAAACCGGACAACGAATTCATGCCCTTGAAACAGATATCACAAACATCACATCACTCATTATTTTTCCGCAAACAACATCTGTTCTCCTCCTCCAAAAAAACGGCACGCTCAGCTTCTGGGATTTCAAGAAAAACAAACAACTGAGCAGCCAAACACTATTAGGCAAAAAAATTAAGCGCATCACCACAACCACAGCCAATGGGTTTACAACCATAAATCATGACGGTGTGCTCTCGACCTTTACTATCACAAGTGACAACACCTCGACCCGTATTGGCAAGAGTACAGACAATATCGCAACAGCAATCGCCCCCCCTCTCAACTTTACTTTGGACAACCACAATATTCAGTACCGCCCCGAAAATTCAGACAAAGAGTATGTCTTTACAGGTCACAGCGCACCAGTAAATGACGTTGCCATAAACTCCTCTGCAACCTTTCTCGTTTCCGCCTCTGATGATCGCACCGTACGCTTATGGAACATTCAGAGCCAGAAGGAACTTGCCCGCCTTGTAGGAATGCAGGACGGCTGGGCCGTTGTCAGCCCGGAGGGTTTTTTTGACGGAACCCTTGATGGTGACCTTGAAGACCGCCTTGATGCCCTGCGTTGGGAGGTTGCCGATCGCTCCTTTGGCATGGATGGATTTCTTGAGAGTTATTATAGTCCAGCCTTACTGGGCCGAATATGGACGAATAAAGAGCAACCCTCTCAGCAGAATCTCCCAGAAATTGCAGAGGGGTTCAAACTGCCACCCACCACCACGATCTCAAAGCCTATTGCCACCTCAGACCCCAAGAAGTTAACCATCAACGTCACCGCCACGGACCAGGGTGGAGGGATAAGCGAGACTCGGCTCTACCATAATGGTAAACGCATCAATACCGTCCCAGAGGTCACGGCAAAAGACCAGGCCAAAATTCATGTTTTCACGGTGGAGGCGGTGGACGGCCAGAATGACTTCACCGCGGTAAGCCTCTCTGATCATAAAATCGAAGGGGAATCGGTTTCCGCACCACCTATGCAAAAAGCTCTGCCCTCACCAACCAAGCCAGACCTTCATGTTGTTTCAATCGGCATCAACCAATACAAGAACCCATATCTTGACCTTGACTACGCCGTGCCGGATGCCAAAGGTGTCTCCGACTATTTTGGCGCAAACCACGACCTTTTCAACAAGGTTCACCGTTATGAACTGTACAATCGAAAGGCAACTCAAACCAGAATCCAAACAACGCTGGACCTATTAAGTACCGTACCAGCTCGGGATACCATAATTATTTTCCTCTCAGGCCACGGTGAAACCCTTGGCCAAGAATGGAACTTCATCCCTTACGACTTAACAAATCCAAGTGACCATAACGAGCTTGCCCGAAAGTCCGTTTCCGCTTCAACATTGCAGCTCCTTGTGGCAAAGATATCAGCCCATCGCATTTTTCTTCTTATCGACAGCTGTAAATCCGGGGCATTGCTTGATGTCTTTGCCGAGTTCGATATGCAGCAAAACTTTGCCATAATCGCTAGGTCTACCGGAATCCATATTGGCGCCTCAACCACGAAGGAACAGTTAGCAGGAGAGCTTGCCACCTTAGGCCATGGTGTCTTTACCTTTGCACTCCTCAATGGACTAGAAGGGCATGCAGACAACAAACCCCAAAATGGCACCGTGAGCGTTAGTGAACTTCTCAACTTTATTAAACATAAAATGACGAAGCTTATTGAGGAGAACAATATTCCTCCCCAACGCCCCACAACGAACTCAAGGGGCGCTGACTTTGCTATTACAGCTAACCGCCCATTGTAACCAGCGTTACACACTATCAAAACTCATTCCCTAAGCAACCCTCAGCATTCTTGACATAAAAAAAGCTCACATCCAATATGGATGTGAGCTTTTTTTAATCGAGTAAACCTTACGAGAGACTAGAACTTTACCATCTAACCCAGGTGCGACGATAGTAGGTCCGGGTATAACGACGAGTATAAGTGCGATAATAGGTAAAACGACGACGATATCTTCTATAGTAAGTGCGCGTGTAGCGTCTAACA
>JAQYVW010000069.1 GCA_030145325.1 Desulfurivibrionaceae bacterium | reverse complement strand
CGCCGTTAACGGGGAGGCGATAAGCTAACTACCCATACCATGGAGAAAAGATATGCCTAAGCGCGGTAAGAATTACAAGAAAAGTGCCGAAGGAATCGATGCTAACATTCTCTATCCTTTTGCCGAAACGGTTGAAAGGTTAGTTAATTCCAAATACACCAAATTTGACGAGTCCTTTGATGTCGCGGTTCGTCTTGGTGTTGATCCCCGTCATGCTGATCAGAACGTTCGGAGCAGCTTGTTGTTGCCACATGGCACCGGCAAGACCGAGAGGGTCCTTGTTTTTGCCAAGGGCGAAAAAGTACAGGAAGCTCTTGATGCTGGCGCGGATCATGCTGGTGGCGATGATTATGTCGCGAAGATTCAGTCCGGTTGGTTGGAGTTTGATAAAACCATTGCCACCCCTGATATGATGGGCGCGGTGGGTAAAATCGGTCGGCTCCTCGGACCCCGTGGTCTGATGCCCAACGCCAAGCTTGGTACCGTTACCTTTGATGTTGGTCGGGTTGTTGGCGAGATTAAATCCGGTAAGGTTGATTTTAAGGTCGACAAGGCCGGTGTTGTTCACGCTATGGTGGGTAAAGTCTCTTTCGGCCCTGAAAAGTTGCAGGAGAACATCCTTGCCTTTATTGACCGTCTGATCCAGTTGAAGCCCTCTTCCAGTAAGGGTGTGTATTTGAAAACTATCTCTTTGACCACTACCATGGGACCAGGCCTTAAAATTGATCCCAGTGAAGTGCGTGCCCTGATTAAGGGTAGTTGAGAGATTCTTGGCAAGTTCTCCTGTTCGGGAGGTGTTGCCGCTATCTGTAGTGTATTGAACCAAGCAGTTAAGATGTCGAAGACAGCGGGTACTTTGCAAGTTTAATCGGTTGCGGGAATTGTTTCCGTCATCGGCCTGCCGAGACTACTTTCATTGTAGTTATTGGTTGAATCTGTCCTGTAAGTATCCAGGCCTGATTTGCCTCTGCGGCGACCTTTTTTGTCCCGGTCGACCTCGGCTGCTTTTTAACATATATTAGAAGACTACACGTTAAAAGGAGGTAGAGGACTTTGAATCGAGAGGAAAAAGCGTCGGTTGTCGAAGAGCTGCAGGGCAAGTTGTCGAAGGCCAATCTCGCTGTTGTCGCTGACTACCAAGGCCTTAATGTTCTTGCTTTAGAGGAACTGAGGCGGGAACTGAAGAAGAGTGATTCTGAGGTTCGGGTTGCCAAGAATACGCTGTTACGTTTGGCGGTGAAGGGCACGGATCTTGAGTTGTTGACGCCGCATTTTACCGGGGCCACGGCTGTCACTGTTTCTTATGCTGATCCGGTTGCTTCGGCTAAGGCTGTCACTGCTTTCATTAAGGACCATCCGGAATTTGAGATTCGTTCCGCGGCTCTTGATGGCAAAGAACTGGGTTCGGATGAGCTGGTTGCTCTTTCCAAGCTGCCGAGCAAAGAAGTGCTGCTGTCGCAGTTACTCTCTGTTATGCAGGCAGTTCCCACCGGTTTTGTCAGAGTACTTAACGGCGTTCCCCAGAAGATGGTTTTTCTGTTGCAAGCAGTTAGCGACAGCAAGAATCAGGCAGATAACTAAAATCAATTATCATAGAGTTTTTCCCAGGAGGATATACCAATGGCAGTAACCAAAGATGACGTAGTTGAATTTGTTGCAAACATGACCGTTCTTGAGCTTTCCGAGCTCGTTAAGGAAATGGAAGAGAAGTTTGGCGTTTCCGCAGCTGCTCCCGTTGCCGTAGCTGCCGCTGGCCCTGCTGGTGATGCCGGTCCAGCCGCTGAAGAGAAGACTGAGTTTGATGTAGTTCTCACCGGTATTGGCGAGAAGAAAATCAACGTCATTAAAGAGGTTCGCGCCATCACTGGTCTTGGTCTGAAAGAGGCCAAGGAGATGGTTGAAAGTGCTCCCGCCAATTTGAAAGAAGGCGTTGCCAAAGACGAAGCCGAAGAGATCAAGAAGAAGATCGAAGCTGCTGGCGGAACCGCTGACATCAAGTAATTCTCGGGCTACGTACCGAACGGTTCATCTTGTAAAATAGATATTTCGCTTGTCTTGATTGAGGGCGGAGTCTCCACATAAAGCAAGAACGCTACGGTGGTAAATCCATCGTAGCGTTGTTGCGTTCTTAAGGCGGGGTGCTCCAGATCAAATGGATCTGGGCTAACCGTATGCGCGAATGAGAGTGCTATAGTGGTCAGAGGAAGATGTTTTCATTCCTCCCCCATGGCGCTCACACGGGGGCATTACTGAATGAAGACGATTGAAAAAGTCAGAAAAAGTTTTGCGAAAACCGAAAAGGTCATCGATAAGCCGCATCTCATTGAGATGCAGCGGCTATCTTTCGAGTCGTTTTTGCAGATTGGCATTGAGCCCGATGATCGGGATGATACTGGCCTGCAAGGCATTTTCAAGAGTGTTTTTCCGATTCATGATTTTAACGGTGCTTGTTCTCTGGAGTTTGTTCGTTACACCTTTGGTGAACCGAAATATACCGTTGAGGAATGTGTCGAACGCGGTATGACCTTTGAGGTCCCTGTCAAGATTACGGTGCGCCTTGTTTCTTTTGATATTGATGCCGATACCGGCGTCCAGTCCATTCGTGATATCAAGGAGCAGGATGTTTACCTGGGAAGTATCCCGCTGATGACCAAGGCCGGTGTTTTTGTAGTTAATGGCACCGAACGGGTCATCGTTAGTCAGCTGCAACGTTCTCCTGGTCTTTTTTATGACCATGATGGCGGCAAGACCCATGTTGGCGGTAAGTTGCTATATTCCGCTCGCATTATCCCAGTACGGGGTTCCTGGATCGACCTTGAGTTTGATGCCAAGGATGTACTTTTTGTTCGTATCGATCGGCGTCGGAAGTTCCCGGTTTCAACCCTGTTGAAGGCCCTTGGCCATAGTGCTGAAGAGTTGCTGCGTTACTTCTATGACGTGGAAACCATTACCTTCAAGGGAAAGACCAAGATTACCAAGTCCTTCAACGCCGATATCATGACCGGTCAGAGGGCTCCTGCCGACCTGATTGATTCCAAGAGTGGCGAGATTCTAGCCAAAAAAGGTCGGAAGATCGGCAAAGCCTTGGCAAAGAAATTAGCCAGTGCCGGGATTAAGACCTTGCCCATGGAGCAGGAAGAGCTTGTTGGTAAGTTTTTGGTTAACGATATCTATGCTTCCGGCAGCGAAGAGGTTCTGGTTGCCAGTAACACCGAGTTGACTGAGGCAGATATCGAGGCCATGCGTGAGGCCAACATTAAGAGCTTTGAGATTCTCTTTATTGACGGCGTCAAGATTACCGATTCCTTCCGAAAGACCCTGTCTTTGGATAAGGCGATTACCAGTGAAGATGCGTTGCTGGAAATTTATCGTCGTTTGCGGCCCAGCAGCCCTCCCACCGTTGAGGTTGCAACTGCTTTTTTCAACAATCTATTCTTTAATGCCGATACCTATGATCTTTCCGTGGTCGGTCGATTTAAGATTAATGCCAAGCTCGGCCTCGATGTTGACTCTTCAGTTACGACTCTGAGTGTTGAAGATATCATGTTGGCTGTTCGCTACCTGGTTCGTCTTAAAGACGATCAAGGTCCCATTGATGATATCGATCACCTTGGTAACCGACGGGTGCGGACCGTTGGTGAGCTGGTAGAGAATCAGTATCGGATGGGACTTGTTCGCATGGAGCGGGCCATTCGGGAGCGGATGAGTTTGCAGGAAGTTGAAACTCTGATGCCCCACGACTTGGTTAACCCCAAGCCTATTACTTCGGCAATCAAGGAATTTTTCGGTACCAGTCAGCTTTCCCAGTTTATGGATCAGACCAATCCTCTTTCCGAGGTTACCCATAAGCGTCGTTTGAGCGCCTTGGGACCGGGAGGCTTGTCCCGTGAGCGGGCAGGTTTTGAGGTTCGTGACGTTCATCCCACCCATTATGGCCGTATTTGCCCGGTTGAGACTCCTGAGGGGCCGAACATTGGTCTTATCGTCTCTCTGGCATCCTATGCGCGGGTTAATCAGTATGGTTTTATTGAAACCCCTTATCGCAAGGTGGATAAACGCACGATCACCGATGAAGTGATCTATATGTCTGCCTTGAAGGAGCAGGGTAATATTATCGCTCCGGCTAAGGTTGGCGGCGGCAAGATCGACAAGATTGCCACTGATACCCTTATTGCCCGCCATGATGGCGAGGTACTTTTTGCCTCGTCCGATGATGTAACCCACATGGACGTCTCGCCTAACCAGTTGGTCAGTGTCGCTGCATCTTTGGTGCCGTTTCTTGAGAACGATGATGCTAACCGGGCGCTGATGGGATCTAACATGCAGCGTCAGGGGGTGCCGTTGTTACGGCCGGTTTCACCGCTGGTTGGCACTGGTCTTGAAAGAACAGTGGCCCATGACTCCGGCGTTTGTCTGCTGGCAGGCGGTGATGGCATTGTCGAGGAATCCGATGCTAACCGGGTTGTGGTTCGTTATGATGAACCTGGCACCGATGGTTTCACCACCGGCATTGGCGTTTATCGTCTCGATAAGTATAAAAAATCCAATCAGAATACTTGCTTTACGCAACGACCGCTGGTGCTGCCCGGACAGCGGGTCAGCAAGGGGCAGATCCTTGCCGATGGTCCGGCCTGTGACCGAGGCGAGCTTGCCCTTGGCAAGAACATTACCATCGCCTTTATGCCTTGGCGTGGTTACAACTTTGAGGATTCAATCCTGCTCAGTGAGCGGATGCTCAAAGAGGATGTTTATACCTCGCTGCATATAGAGGTTTTTGAAACCGTTGCCCGTGATACCAAGTTGGGTAAGGAAGAGGTCAGTCGTGATATCCCCAATGTCAGCGAGGATGCCCTGCGCAACCTTGATGAGTCTGGGGTGGTGCGGGTCGGCGCTGAGGTCAAACCTGGTGATACGTTGGTGGGCAAGGTGACCCCAAAGGGTGAAACCCAGCTTTCTCCCGAGGAGAAATTGCTGCGCGCCATATTTGGTGAGAAAGCCGGTGATGTCAAAGATACTTCCCTTCGGGTGCCGCCTGGTGTTGAGGGCGTGGTTATTGATGCCAAGGTTTTCTCCCGCAAGGGCGTTGAAAAAGATGAGCGCGCGTTGGCCATTGAAGATGCTGAAGTGGCAATCCTTGAGCGGGATATGGAGGACGAAATTCGCTGTCTGAAGAAGGGGGTTCGCAGTGCTCTTGCTGATATCCTTGACGGACTGACGGCTAAATCAGCCCTTGTTGCCAAGGACGGAACCTTACTTTTGGATAAGGGGAATCCCTTCACTCGTGCGGTTATTGAGCAGTTGCCTCTTGCTGAAATCAAGCGACTTGATTATTCCGATCGCAAGAAGTTTGAGGGTGAAATAGACCTCAACTTTGAGCGTTTTGATAGCCAGGTTAAGGAAGTCAAGAAACGTTACGATGCCAGGATCTCCAGACGGCGCAAGGGTGATGATTTGCCTCCTGGCGTGATCAAGATGGTCAAGGTCTACATCGCGGTCAAGCGTAAGCTCGCGGTGGGTGACAAGATGGCTGGTCGTCATGGTAACAAGGGTGTGGTTTCCCGGATTCTTCCGGAAGAGGATCTGCCTTATTTTGCCAACGGCACCCCGGTGGATGTGGTATTGAATCCTTTGGGTGTTCCCTCTCGAATGAACGTTGGTCAGGTACTTGAGGTTCATCTTGGCCTCGCTGCCAAAAGGATTGGCGAGCAGTTGCAGGAGATGGCCGAGAAGCACGATATCGCCGCAATCAAGAAGAAGTTGCAGGCTGTTTACTCAGAAGATGAGTATAAGGGTCTGGCTGCAGAATTGAATGATGAGGATTTCTTGCAGGTAGCTCATAATCTGGCCGACGGGGTCAATATGGCGACGCCGGTTTTTGATGGTGCCAACGAGTCCGAGATTCGTGGCATGCTGGTTGAAGCTGGGGTTGACGAGATTGGCCAGGCTACCCTCTATGATGGCCTAACCGGTGACCCGTTTGCTAATCAGGTGACGGTGGGGGTTATGTATGTGATGAAACTCCATCATCTGGTTGATGATAAGATCCATGCTCGTTCCACCGGTCCCTATTCGCTGGTTACCCAGCAGCCGTTGGGGGGCAAGGCTCAGTTTGGTGGGCAGCGACTTGGTGAGATGGAGGTGTGGGCAATGGAGGCTTATGGTGCCGCCTACACTCTGCAGGAGTTCTTGACCGTCAAATCCGATGATGTCGCTGGCCGAACCAAGATGTATGAGAAGATCGTCAAGGGCAACAACTTCCTTGAAGCCGGTTTACCAGAGTCGTTCCATGTCCTTGTTAAGGAATTGCAGGGTCTCTGTCTCGACATGGAATTGATGGACGAGTAAGCGCAAAGCTGTTTACCCGTCGTCTGGTTTGTAACTGATTTTTGAATTTTTGCTTTAAAAGGGTGCCGCTGTGGATGAACTTTTTAACTTATTTGGGAAGGCGAAAGCCCCAGTTAATTTTAAGTCTGTTCGTATCTCTCTTGCCTCGCCGGAGAAGATTCTTGATTGGTCGCACGGTGAAGTAAAGAAACCCGAGACGATTAACTATCGAACCTTCAAGCCGGAACGGGAAGGACTGTTCTGTGCCAAAATCTTCGGACCCGTAAAGGATTACGAGTGTAACTGCGGCAAGTATAAGCGCATGAAGCACCGTGGTGTCGTTTGCGAGAAGTGTGGCGTTGAGGTTATTCAATCCAAGGTTCGTCGTGAGCGTCTTGGTCATATCCAGTTGGCAGCTCCGGTGGCCCATATCTGGTTCTTGAAGAGTCTGCCCAGTAAGATTGGTAATATGCTGGATACCACCTTGAAGGAGCTGGAGAAGATTCTCTATTTTGAAGCCTATGTGGTGGTTTCTTCTGATGAGCCGTCAGTCCCCTTCGGGACACTCTTGAATGAAGAAAGATGGGCTCAGGTTCGTGAGGAATTCCCCGGCAAGGTTCGGGTGGGGATTGGTGCCGCAGCCATTAAAGAGATGCTTTCCAGCATGGATCTTGAAGCGGTGTCTGTTGTTTTGCGTGAAGAGATGCGCAGCACCGGTTCTGAGGCCAAGCGGAAGAAATTGGCCAAGCGTTTGAACGTTGTCGAGGCCTTCCGTGATTCCGGTAATAAGCCGGAATGGATGGTGCTTGACATCATTCCCGTATTGCCACCGGATCTTCGTCCTCTCGTTCCTCTGGAAGGTGGTCGTTTTGCGACCTCGGATCTTAATGATCTTTACCGGCGGGTGATCAATCGTAATAACCGCTTGAAACGGCTTTTGGAGCTGGATGCCCCCGAAATCATCATTCGTAATGAGAAGCGGATGTTGCAGGAGGCGGTTGACGTCCTCTTCGATAATGGTCGTCGTGGCAAGGTTATTACCGGCCCCAATAAGCGTCCTTTGAAATCTCTTTCCGATATGCTCAAAGGTAAGCAGGGTCGCTTCCGGCAGAATCTGCTCGGTAAGCGCGTTGATTACTCCGGTCGAACGGTAATCGTGGTAGGTCCGCATCTGCGTTTGCATCAGTGTGGACTTCCTAAGAAGATGGCTTTGGAGCTTTTCAAACCCTTTATCTACAATAAGCTCGAAGGATTGGGTTATGTAACCACCATCAAGAGCGCCCGTAAGATGGTGGAGAAAGGTACCAAGGAAGTATGGGATGTGTTGGAGGACGTGGTTCGCGAGTATCCCATCATTCTTAATCGTGCTCCCACCTTGCATCGTTTGGGTATGCAGGCTTTTGAACCGGTGCTCATCGAGGGCAAGGCGATCCAGTTGCATCCCCTGGTCTGTGCGGCCTTCAACGCCGACTTCGACGGTGATCAGATGGCAGTTCATGTGCCCTTGACCGTGGAAGCGCAGACGGAAGCGCGGGTCTTGATGATGTCAACCAATAATATCCTCTCTCCTGCCCATGGTGAGCCGATTATTATCCCTTCGCAGGATATCATTCTCGGGCTCTATTATATTACTCGGGAGCGCCTGCTGACCAAGGGGGAGGGCAATATTTTCTCATCCACTGATGAAGCGTTGATCGCTCTTGATGCCGGTGAGGTTGATCTGCAAGCCAAGGTCAAGGTTCGCATCAACGATGAGTTGGTTGATACCACCGTTGGTCGGGTACTGGTTGGTGAATTATTGCCGCCAACAATTCCCTTCTTTGTGGTCAATAAGGTGCTGAGCAAGAAGGAACTGGCCAAGCTGATTGACTATGCCTATCGCCATGCCGGAACCAAGGAAACGGTTATTCTTGCCGATCGCTTGAAGGATCTCGGTTACGAATACGCCACCCGTGGTGGGGTTTCCATCTGCATCAACGATATGAAGATTCCGGTCAAGAAGGATGATATTCTTGCCAAGTCCGAAAGTGAAGTTCTTGAAGTTGAGCAGCAGTATGCAGATGGTCTGATCACCGCTGGTGAGAAATATAATAAGGTTGTTGATATCTGGTCGCGGGCTACTGACGATGTCACCAAGGAGATGATGACTGAACTCAGTGTCGAGTACATCCGTGATAAGGATAACAAGTTGATTGAAACCCCGAGTTTCAATTCCATCTTTATCATGGCTGATTCTGGCGCCCGTGGTAGCAAGGATCAGATTCGGCAGTTGGCAGGTATGCGTGGGTTGATGGCTAAGCCTTCCGGGGCGATCATCGAGTCGCCGATCAAGGCGAACTTTCGCGAGGGATTGAGCGTTCTCGAATACTTTATTTCTACCCATGGCGCCCGGAAGGGTCTTGCCGATACGGCCCTTAAAACCGCCAACTCCGGTTATCTAACCAGACGGTTGGTGGATGTTGCTCAGGATTCGACAATCATTTTGAAGGATTGTCAGACCCTGGACGGAATCATGGCTGAGTCTCTGCTGGAAGGCGGCGAGATTATCCAGCCGGTGGGGGATCGAATCCTCGGCCGGGTAGCCCTTGATGACGTTGTTGATCCCTTCAGTGGCGAGGTACTGGTCAAGGCCGACGAGCAGATCACCGAGGAGAAGGTAAAGGTCATCGATGATGCCGGTATTGATCGGGTGATGATTCGTTCGGTTCTTACCTGCCGCGCCCGTCGGGGCGTTTGTGCCATGTGTTATGGACGTGACCTTGGTCGCGGCCATATGGTCAATCAGGGTGAGGCGGTGGGTATCATTGCCGCCCAGTCCATCGGTGAGCCTGGTACCCAGTTGACCATGCGTACCTTCCATATTGGTGGTACTGCCAGCCGAAGTGCAGTGCAGGCTGAGGTGCGTAGTCGCCACGGTGGTACCGTCCACTATCAGGGCGTGCATGCGGTTACTAATGTGGGGGGGAATCAAGTCGCCATGAACCGTAACGGTGAGATTGTTATCGTTGGCCCCAAAGGACGTGAGCGTGAGCGATATCCCGTTACTTACGGCGCCCAGCTTTTGGTCCCTGAGGGAACCACGGTGGAGCCTGATACCCTGATTGCCGATTGGGATCCCTACACCATCCCCATTGTCACCGAGGTTGGTGGTGTGGTCAAATTTGGCGACATTGTTGAAGGTGTTACCATGCAGGAGCGGGTCGATCCGGTTACCGGCAAGGCAAGTAATGTGGTCATGCAGGCCCGTACCGGGGTGATGAATCCGCGCATCTCTTTGAAGGATGAAAAGGGCAAGGGGATCAAGCTGCCCAAGACTGGTTCTGCGGCTCGTTACTCTCTGCCGGTTGGTACCATCATTAACGTTCAGGATGGAGATCCCATCGAACCTGGTGCGATTCTTGGCAAGATTCCTCGTGAAACCACCAAAACCAAGGATATCACCGGTGGTCTGCCCCGGGTTGCTGAATTGTTTGAGGTTCGGAAGCCCAAGGAGTATGCGGTTATCTCCGAGATTGATGGGCGGGTGACCTTCGGTAAGGATCTTAAAGGTAAGAAAAGGGTGGTGGTGACGCCGGAGATCGGCGATGCCAAAGAATACTTGATTCCCAAGGGCAAGCATGTGGCGGTGCATGAGGCTGACTATGTTAAGTCCGGTGAGGCCTTGATGGATGGTTCACCTGATCCCAATGACATTCTGAGGGTACTGGGAGTTAAGGAGTTGGCCCGCTTTCTGGTCAACGAGATCCAGGAAGTCTACCGCCTTCAGGGCGTTAAGATCAATGACAAGCATATTGAGGTCATTGTTCGACAGATGTTACGTCGGGTGCAGATTACCGGCGTTGGCGATTCCACCTTTATGCTCGGTGAGCAGGTGGAGTGGTGGCGTTTCGAGGAGGAGAACCAGAAGACCCTTAAAGAGGGCGGACAACCGGCTAACGCCGAACCTCTGCTGCTTGGGGTGACTAAGGCCTCGCTCTCCACCGACAGCTTTATTTCCGCCGCTTCCTTTCAGGAGACCACTAAGGTTCTGACCAATGCCGCCATGGCTGGTCGGGTGGATACCCTGACCGGTCTCAAAGAGAATGTTATCATGGGTCGATTGGTACCAGCCGGTACTGGCTTGCCTGAGTACCGTATCGATATGGATCGGTAGTCAAGTTAGTTCTTGACATTCGATAACCCTTCGGGTATCTATCCTTTTTCAATGTTGCTGGAGCGACTAGGCGGCTTGGAAGGGACAGGTTAAAATTAAACGATTTTTTTAGGAGTCAGCAGCAATGCCAACCATCAATCAACTGGTACGGCAAGGACGTAAAAAGATAGTCAAGCGGACCACTACCCCTCACTTGAAGGGCTCCCCGCAGAAGCGTGGTGTTTGTGTTCGTGTTTATACGACTACCCCGAAGAAGCCGAACTCGGCTCTTCGTAAGGTTGCTCGTGTACGGTTGACCAACGGCCTTGAGGTGACCTCGTATATTCCCGGTATCGGACATAATCTCCAGGAGCATTCCGTTGTCCTGATCAGGGGTGGTCGAGTAAAGGATCTCCCCGGTGTTCGTTATCATGTCGTTCGTGGCACCTTGGATACGCTTGGTGTTTCTGATCGTCGGAAGGGACGTTCCAAGTATGGAGCTAAACGGCCTAAATAAGGTTGTTGTCTGTAATTAAGGAGTGAAGTAGATGCCTAGACGTAAGCTTGTTGTCAAGCGCCCGGTTGATCCGGATCCGCAATTTAATAGCATTCTCGTGACTAAATTTATCAATGGTCTCATGCAGCAGGGTAAGAAGAGTATCGCCCAGCGTATCTTTTATGATGCCATGGGGATTGTTGATAAGCAGGTCAGCGATGCAGATCCTCTTGCCGTGTTTGAAAAAGCCATGGATCGGGTTCGGCCTCGTCTTGAGGTTAAGTCTCGTCGGGTTGGTGGTGCTACCTATCAGGTCCCGGTTGAGGTGTCCCCTAATCGTCGTAACGCCTTGGCGATACGCTGGCTGATTAGTTTTTCACAGAAGCGTTCTGGTAAGACAATGGCTCAGAAATTGGCTGGCGAGTTGAGCGATGCTTACAATAATCGTGGCGCGGCTGTTAAGAAGCGTGAGGATACTCACAAGATGGCGGATGCTAATAAAGCCTTCGCTCATTATCGGTGGTAGTAGACTTAACGATTTAGGTTTAATCCTGGTTGACAATTAGGTTCAGGCAGGATATAAAACCTCTCTTCGTCGGTGATGTGAAGGCCAGTAAGTCTCGGATGCGCCGTGTAATCATACGGCATAGAAAAGGAAGTACGTTCAATCGTGGCATCCAACGACTCACTTGCTCTGGTACGCAATATAGGTATTATGGCCCACATTGATGCGGGCAAGACTACCACCACTGAGCGGATATTATATTACACCGGTCGATCTCATAAGATCGGCGAGGTTCATGAAGGCACCGCCATCATGGACTGGATGGAGCAGGAGCAGGAAAGAGGGATTACCATTACCTCGGCTGCGACAACCTGTCAGTGGAAAAAGCATAAGGTAAATATAATCGACACCCCTGGGCATGTCGACTTCACCGCCGAGGTGGAGCGCTGTCTCAGGGTTTTGGATGGGGTTGTCGCCGTCTTCTGTGCCGTTGCCGGTGTGGAGCCTCAGTCCGAAACAGTTTGGCGTCAGGCGGATCATTACCGTATTCCGCGCATTGCTTTTGTTAATAAGATGGACAGGGTTGGTGCTGATTTTGACCGCTGTGTTCAGATGTTGGCAGAGCGCTTGGATGCCAATCCATTGCCGATACAGGTTCCGGTCGGCAGTGAGGACCAATTTCGTGGCGTTATTGATCTTGTCGGGGAGCACATGCTTCTCTTCGATGAAACGACACAGGGTCTGGAAGTATTGGAGGAGCCGGTTCCGGCAGAGTTCTTAGAACAGTTCACGGCCGCACGGATGGGTCTCATCGAGAAGTTGGCCGACTTCGATGATGGGCTCATGGAAAAATTTCTCGAAGAACAGCCCGTCAGTGCTGAGGAGCTTAGTCGCTCGATCAGGCTGGCAACGAATAAGTTGCAGGTTGTGCCGGTGTTATGCGGCAGCGCCTTTAAGAATAAGGGTGTGCAGCCGTTGATGGACGCCGTTGTTTCGTATTTGCCTTCGCCTCTTGATGTCCCAGCGGTACATGGCTTGGATGAGGAAGGTAACGAAACGGTCAGGAAGAGCAGTATAAAGGAAAAGTTTAGCGCTTTGGCCTTTAAATTGGTTTCTGATCCCTTCGTTGGCAGTCTAGCTTATGTCCGGGTTTATTCCGGGGTGATGCGGGTTGGTGACAAGGTTTACAACGCTGCCAAGAAGAAACAGGAAAAAATTGGTCGCCTGCTCAAGATGCACGCCAATAAGCGTGAAGAGGTGCAGGAGGTTAGTGCAGGTGATATCGCAGCAGTGGTTGGGCCACGGTTTACTTCCACAGGCGACACCTTATGTGAAAAAGGTGATTGGCTTCTCCTTGAGGCCATTGAGTTTGCAGATCCGGTGATCAGCGTTGCCATTGAGCCAAAAGGCAAAGCTGATGAGGAAAAGTTGAGCGAGTGTCTAGGCAAGATTGCCATGGAAGACCCTTCGTTTAAAATCTCCATCAATTCGGATACTGGTCAGACCTTAATTTCAGGGATGGGTGAATTGCACCTTGAGATTATCGTTGACCGTCTGGTTCGCGAGTTCAAGGTGGGAGCCAATGTTGGTAAGCCCCAGGTTGCCTACAAGGAAACCGTTGAGGGCACGGCAAAGGCTGAGGGTAAATTTTTGCACCCCGCCGCTGGCAAGCCGCAGTATGGGCATGTTGGGTTGGAGTTGTCGCCAAGGGAACGTGGCGCAGGGTTTGAATTTGAGAGTCGGGTGGAGGTTGATTCCGTTCCGGCTCAATATTTGCCGGCGATTCAGAAAGGCATCGAAGACAGTCTGGATTCTGGGGCTCTGTTGGGCTTTCCGGTGGTGGACGTTAAGGTGGCCCTGGTTGACGGAAGTTACCATGAGGAAGACTCTACGGAGCAGGCCTTTGGGGTAGCGTCGGTGATGGCTTTTCGTAAAGGCATGGCTGAGGCTAAACCAGTACTGCTGGAGCCGATCATGGCGGTTGAGGTCACCGTCCCTGATAATTTTTTAGGTGACGTGATCGGAGATTTAAACAGTAAACGAGCCAACATTCTGGGGATGGAAAACCGGAGTGGTGGGTTGCAGGTGGTTAGAGCCAATGCACCGTTGGCCGAGATGTTTGGATATTCAACGGATTTGCGATCGACCACGCAGGGGCGAGCGACTTTTACCATGCAGTTCGCAGCCTACGACAAGGTTCCGGCCCACTTGGCCGAGAAAATTATTAACAAGGTAAGAGGATTACTATAGATTGAGTCCTTTTGTTAAAGGACGAGCGAGGAAGGAGTTATGGCTAAGGAGAAATTTGAACGCACCAAACCGCATGTTAACATTGGCACAATTGGTCACATTGATCATGGTAAGACGACCCTGACATCAGCGATTACCCGGGTTCTTGCAACCAAGGGTTTTGCCGATGACATCGCATTTGATCAGATCGACAAGGCTCCTGAAGAGAAAGAGCGTGGCATTACCATCGCCACCGCCCATGTCGAGTATGAGTCCAATACGCGTCATTATGCCCATGTTGATTGCCCCGGCCATGCTGACTACATTAAGAACATGATCACCGGAGCGGCGCAGATGGACGGCGCTATCCTGGTGGTTGGCGCCGATGACGGCCCCATGCCCCAGACCCGTGAGCATATCTTGCTTGCTCGTCAGGTTGGCGTTCCCGCCGTTGTTGTCTTTTTGAATAAATGCGACATGGTTGACGATGAGGAGCTCATCGAGCTCGTCGATATGGAGCTGCGCGAGTTGCTTGATAAGTACGACTTTCCTGGTGACGATACCCCGATCATTCAGGGTAGCGCCTTGAAGGCTCTTGAGAATCCCGAGGACGAGGCTGCTGCCAAGTGCATCTGGGACCTGATGGAGGCTTGTGACACTTTTATTCCTGAGCCCGAGCGCGATATCGATAAGCCTTACTTGATGCCGGTGGAGGATGTTTTCTCTATCTCCGGTCGTGGCACTGTTGCCACCGGTCGGGTTGAGCGCGGGATCGTTAAGGTAGGCGAGGAGATCGAGGTAATCGGTATCCGCGATACCCAGAAAACCACGGTTACCGGGGTTGAGATGTTCCGCAAGCTTCTTGATGAGGGACGTGCCGGTGATAACATCGGTGTTCTGCTTCGTGGTCTTAAGCGTGAGGATATCGAGCGCGGTCAGGTTCTTGCCAAGCCGGGTTCCATTACTCCGCATAAGAAGTTCCGGGCTGAGTGCTACATTCTGAGCAAGGAAGAGGGTGGGCGTCATACTCCTTTCTTCAACGGTTATCGTCCGCAGTTTTACTTTCGGACCACCGATGTTACCGGGGTTGTGACCCTTGACGAAGGCGTTGAGATGGTAATGCCCGGTGATAACGTGACCGTTACTGGCGAATTGATTACCCCCATCGCCATGGAGAAAGAGCTTCGTTTCGCAATTCGCGAAGGTGGCCGGACAGTTGGTGCCGGTGTTGTCAGTGAAATTATTGAATAAGGTCGAGCAGTGAGTAAGTTGCTGCTGGCTTTATTTTAGGAATACATAGGACAGGTTATGCGTGATATTATCACCCTTGGTTGTACGGAGTGCAAACGCCGTAATTATACGACCACCAAGAACAAACGTCAAATGCCGCAAAAGCTTGAGCTCAAGAAATTCTGTCGTTTTTGCCGGTCTCATACCCTGCACAAGGAAACCAAGTAGAAATCAGGAGGCCAGTAGCTCTAATTGGTAGAGCATCGGACTCCAAATCCGAGGGTTGGGGGTTCGAATCCCTCCTGGCCTGCCATCTATTGAGATGCTTCGCCTTTCTTTTAGTTGTAAGGGCGAAGCTCTCTATTTTTCTGGGGCGATGGGGATGATCGTAAGGTCTTCTCGTTGGTCTGGGGCCGAAAGGCAAATCACTATAATCGTGGACGGATTCGTATTACCATGGCCAGCAAAATGGAAAAGTCCAGCAAGGGGAAAAAGGTTGCTGAAGCTGTCGGCGTTAAGTCTGGCGGGTTCAGTATGTCGCGTGTCAGCAAGTTTGTCGATGACGTTAAAAGCGAATTTGGCAAGATTGTGTGGCCCACCAAGAAACAGACCATTGGTTCCACCATTGTTGTGGTGGTGCTGGTGACGCTGATCTCGGTTTATTTGGGTGCGGTTGACCTTTTTCTTGGCAAGTTCATAGGATACGTACTCAGCTAAGTTTTAATACTAAGCCGGTACGTGATACGGGACGAAAGATATATGGCACGTCAATGGTACATACTACATACATATTCAGGTTTTGAGGAGAAGGTCAAGGCTGCCATGATGGAACGCATCCGGCAGGCAGGCCAGGAAGAACTGTTTGGCGAAATATTGGTGCCCACTGAGCAGGTAGTGGAAATGGTCAAGGGTGCCAAAAAGACTTCGGCCCGCAAGTTTTTTCCAGGATATATCCTTATCAATGTTGATTTGAGTGATGAAACCTGGCATACGGTGCGAGACACCCCTAAGGTGACCGGTTTTGTCGGTAACGATCTGCATCCTGAATCGTTGTCTGATGATGACGCGATGAAGATTATTGGCCGTATTAAGGATGGGGCACTGAAACCGAAACCTAAGGTAATGTATGAGGTTGGCGACAGTGTTCGGGTTACTGACGGGCCTTTCTCTAATTTCCAGGGTGTTGTTGACGAGGTTTTTCCCGATAAGGGGCGAGTGCGAGTTATGGTCAGTATCTTTGGTCGGGAGACTCCGGTGGAGCTTGAATTTATTCAGGTGTCGAAAGGGTAGTTTCGACACACGAAAGA
>JAQYVW010000068.1 GCA_030145325.1 Desulfurivibrionaceae bacterium | reverse complement strand
TGTCCATAAATGGTCTTTTTGCCCGATCTCTGCGTTATGTTCAAAAAATAATGCTCGGAATATCAAACATATGCCTGCGCTTATTTTTTTCGCATGCCTTGATCTCGAACAAAAATCCTCATTTATGGACAGACACTAGATAGCAATTCGGTATGAACATCTATTGATTACACTGAATAAACAAGCCCGATGTCAAGAAAAAGCTATTTAAAAGATAAACTAAGAAGTACAATTCTCCGCCACAAAAAGATGCATGAAAAAGATAGGAACAAGAGAAGTTTATGCCTCTTGCCGGCTGTCACCAGAGGGCCGTTTTTGATGGCGTCGCAGCATAGCGAAGAGTGCGAAACGTCCGTTTTACTATCTTGCCCCCCAGGGGAACTTTCTGCGGAGCGCGGCTGCGTGCCAAGGGGGAAAAATCTTAACCGCAGGGACAAATAATCTAAGCTGAAGTTCCATGGTAATCAGAAAAACCATTGGCACTGATGCGTAAATAGGAATAGAAAGGCTAGCATGAATCAACATCAAGTACTTATTGCCAAAGAACTACAGATCAAGACCGGCCAAGTGGCAGCGGTGGCAAAGTTGCTGAACGCTGGCGGCACCGTTCCTTTTATCGCCCGCTACCGGAAAGAGGCCACCGGCTTACTGGATGAAATCGGGATCACCGCCATCCGCGACCGATTGCTGCAACTGGCTGAGCTGGACAAACGGCGGCTGGCGATCATCAGCTCTTTAAGCGAACGCGAGCTACTGGCGCCGAAACTCCATCAAGACCTGCAGGCTGCCACCAATATCACCGATTTAGAAGATCTCTACCTTCCCCACCGTCCCAAGCGGCGCACCCGCAGCCTGATCGCCATGGAAAAAGGGCTGGAACCCCTGGCCCGCGCCATCATGGCCCAGGATCAGCGCCCGTTGGCCCCGGAAAGATTCATCGCCCCAGATAAAGGGGTGACCTGTGCAGATGAAGCTCTGGCCGGAGCCCGGGATATCATCGCTGAATGGATCAACGAAGATCCGGCAGTGCGCAATGAGTTGCGAAGGTTCTTTGCTGGCAAGGGATTGATCACTTCCAAGGTGGTGAAAAAGAACAGGGAGGCGGGCAGCAAGTTCCGCGATTATTTTGATTGGCAGGAACTGGCGGCCAAGGCTCCAGGGCATCGGTTGTTGGCCATGTTGCGCGGAGAAAAAGAGAAGATACTCACCATCTCCATCCGCCCCCCTGAAGAAGATGCCCTGCTCCGCTTGCGGAAAAGGTATCTCAAAGGCCGAGGCCTTGCCGCCAAGCAAGTGGAGCTGGCCATTGTTGACAGCTATAAACGGTTGCTAACCCCGTCGCTGGAAAATGAACTGCGGAGCAAATTGAAAGAGCAGGCAGATAGCGAGGCGATCAAGGTTTTTGCCGACAACCTGCGGGAGCTGCTCCTGGCCTCACCCTTGGGGCGGAAACGGGTGATGGCCCTCGACCCCGGCTTTCGTACCGGCGCGAAACTGGTCTGCCTGGACGAACAGGGCAAACTCCTCCATTTCGCCACCATCTACCCCACCCTATCAGCCAACCAGAGTAGAGAAGCTGGCAAGATCGTCAACGACCTTTGCCGCCAATACCGGATTGAAGCCATCGCCATCGGTAACGGCACCGCCGGGCGAGAGACAGAAGCCTTTGCCCGGGGCTTAAAGCTTAGCCCGGAGCCCATCATCACCATGGTGGATGAGAGTGGCGCTTCCATCTACTCCGCCTCGGAAACCGCCCGCGCGGAATTCCCCGACCATGATCTTACCGTCCGCGGCGCGGTTTCCATTGGCCGTCGCTTACAAGATCCGTTGGCCGAACTGGTGAAACTTGACCCCAAGGCCATTGGCGTTGGTCAATATCAGCACGATGTTAATCAGACCGCTCTGAAAAAGAGCCTGGATGATACCGTGGCCAGTTGCGTCAACAGTGTGGGGGTGGAACTGAATACGGCCAGCGCCGAACTGCTTACCCATGTTTCCGGCTTAGGGCCTGTGCTGGCCCAGAATATCATTAAATACCGGGATGAGCACGGCCCGTTCAGTAGCCGGGCTCAGGTTTTGAAGGTGCCGCGATTAGGCGGCAAGGCCTTTGAACAATGCGGGGGATTTTTACGGATCAGGAACGCTGCCAATCCATTGGATGGTAGCGCTGTCCACCCGGAGCAGTACCGGATCGTTGAACAGATGGCATCAGATTGCGGCGGCCGGTTGCTTGATCTCATGGAAAACCCGCAGAGCCGAGAAAAGATAGAGATCAACCGTTATGTAACCGCCACGGTTGGCTTGCCGACCTTAAACGATATCCTGGCCGAACTTGCCAAACCGGGCCGCGACCCACGGACTACCTTTACCCAATTCGCTTTTGCCGCCGAGATTAACAGTATCGATGACCTGCAACCGGGGATGAAGGTGCCGGGCCTGGTCACCAATGTCACCAAGTTCGGAGCCTTTGTGGATATCGGCGTCCACCAGGACGGCCTGATCCACATCAGCCAGTTGGCCGATCGCTATGTCAAAGACCCAAGCGAAGTGGTCAAGGTCAGGCAACAGGTGATGGTGCGGGTGCTGGAGGTTGATCCACAACGGAAACGGATCGCCCTATCACTGCGTGAAGGTTGAAAGAGAAGTGCACAGGGCACTAAAGCATATTCTCAGTACCCTACGCAACTAGTCGTTTTTCTGTTGCTAAACAGGGGCCAACACCATTAGGACACCATCAATAAGATTACCCTTTATAGTGATCAACAATGGCATCAACCATGGCCGGGATGGTATATGTCAACGGCTGGAGATCAATATTGAGGCCATGCTTTTTAGCGGTCTTGGCGGTGATCGGGCCGATGGCAGCGAACTTGACTCCGGCCAGCAACTTATCCCGATCATTACCAACCATTTCCAGAAAATTGGTCACCGTTGAAGAGCTGGTGAAGGTCACCATATGAATATCACCGGCAGCCAGTTCTTCGCGCACCATCTCGTAATCCTTGGGCCGGACATTCTGGTACACCGTCGCCACTTCTACCTCAGCGCCATTCTCACGCAGGGTCTCGGGCAAGATCTCACGGGCTTTTTTTGCCCTGGGGATCAGTATCTTGGCACCCTTAACCCCCTGCGCCACCATACTTGCCGCCAGACCGTCACCTGTATACTCCTCGGGGATCAGATCGGCGCGGATTCCATACTCACGTAACACTTCGGCGGTGGCAATACCAACTGCCGCCACCCGTGGCCCTTTGAGATCACGGCTATCCATGCCTTTTTCATGCAAACGACCAAAGAAATAACGGATGGCGTTGATGCTGGCAAAGGCAAGCCACTGATAATCGCTGATCTGGTCCAGGGCAGCATCAAGCTCCTCCCAGCTCTCCGGCGGCTCCATGGCAATGGTGGCCCCTTCAACACAATCAGCGCCCTGATCCTCAAGCAAACGCACCAACTCACTGGCTTGCTCGCGGGTTCTGGTAACCAAGATCCGTTTATTAAACAATGGCCGTTTCTCAAACCAGTTAATCTTGTCACGGAGCTTAACCACCTCGCCAACCACCACCAGAGCGGGCGGGGTAATACCGGCATCTTTTACCACCTGCGCAATGGTTTCGATGGTACCCACCACCGATCTCTGGATGGGGGTGGAAGCCCAGCGCACCACCACCACCGGGGTTTTCGGGTCCCGGCCATTTTTGATCAAGTTCTCGGCGATGGAGGGGAGATTCTTGATCCCCATGTAAAAAACCAGGGTGCCGATGCCGGTGGAGATCTTGTCCCAGGCAACATTACTGGTGTCCTTGGTGGGATCCTCATGGCCGGTGATAAAGGCCAACGACGAGGTGTACTCACGATGGGTGATGGGCACCCCGGCGTAGGTTGCCGCAGCGGTGGCCGAGGTAACCCCTGGCACGACCTCAAAGGCGATATCATACTTGCATAGTTCCTCGATCTCTTCGCCGCCCCGGCCAAAGATAAAGGGATCACCACCTTTCAAACGGACAACGGTGCGTCCGGCTCGGGCGTGATCCACCAGCATTTGGTTGATCTCTTCCTGAGTATGGGCATGGTGAACGTTGCCCTTCTTGCCCACATAGACAAATTGGGCATCCTTGGGGGCAAATTTAAGCAATTTGGGGGTGGCCAGATAGTCATAAACCACCACTTGGGCACGCTTTAAAAGTTCCATCCCCTTCACCGTAATCAGGGTGGGGTCACCGGGGCCGGCGCCGATCAGATATACCTTTCCTGGTCGAACAGCTGCTTGTTGGCTATTTGTTGTCATTATTCATATTCTCCATGCCGTTGTCGGCAGGTATTTTACGATCCAAAAGTTTCGCAAACGTTAAGTTAATGGCAGGTGGCACAACTGCCACCAGAGCAGCCACCACACTTGGAACCGCCTCCCCCTGAACCGGAATCATTGGAACCCCGAGTGCGAGCGAAGGCAGACATTTTCTTCACCAGATCCTGGCTTTGACAATGGGGGCAAACCGGTGGATCATTACCCATCAGCAAGACCTCAAACTCTTTACCGCAAGTACGGCAAACAAAATCGAACAAAGGCATTTGAGCCTCCTCCCCTGGGCAAAAACATGGGGCAAAGGCCACCTCTAATCCGCCAACCGATCCAACAGGGCGGCAGCCAGCAACGGCACCATCAACTCATGATGGCCGATGATATTGTAACCCTTACCTCCACCAGCGGTGGGCCGATTGACCACGTTGGTCATGGTCCGATAGTGGCGGATGAAATCAAAATTGGCGGTGGTGAAATTATTTACGTTATGGCCTAAGTTTCTAGCCACCGTCAACGCTTTGAGGAACACCTCGGGCAAGAGTACCGCCGAGCCGATATTCAAATAAGCGCCACCTTCAAGGTCGGCCACCATTCCGCAAAATAGCTTAAAATCCTGATGGCTGGTCTGGCCAATGGCAGCACCGTCGGCAGCAGGATGAATATGGACAATATCAGTGCCCACGGCCACATGCACCGTTACCGGCACCTCAAGCCTGCGGGCCGAAGCCAGCAAACTAACATTATTGTGAGGAAAATCATGTTCAAGAAGATAATCCCCCAAGGCCGCGCCCATCCCCAGACCATTTTTCGCGCCGAGGTTGATGGCCGTGTTCACCACCTCACCAGTTTCCTTGGCGGCTCCAAAGGCCCCGGAACCCAATACGTTACCGACCTCTTCCGAGGTTCGTCCCACCATGGCTACCTCGGTATCATGAACAATCCCCGCTCCGTTCAAGGCAATACTGGTGATGATCCCCTGCTCCATGAGATTGATGAGAATGGGGTTCAGCCCCACCTTAATCACATGGGCACCCATGCCGATCATCAAGGGCCGATGATTCTCGTGACAGACAGCCAGTCGTTCAACCAACTCTGGAAAATCGATGCCCATGAGCTGATCGGGCAGAGAGGCCAACAACTGGGAAACCGTTGTTCCACCCCCCACCGGTTTGGCGAAATTCTCCACCGTCACCTTGCTGAAACGGTCATGGAGGGAATAGGTTTTTAGGCCGCTGAAATCAAGAGGCTGCTGTTTGCTCATCCCTTGCCACCTTCCTCGGTTTTGGCAAGCTCACCATAGAGCAGCTCATCGGTGAGTTGACAGACCAGATGCTCAACCCAGAGATGGGTCTCCTGAATATAGGGGGTGTGACTGGTGGGGACGTTAAGGGTAAGCTCAGAAATCACCTTCAACTTGCCGCCGCTGCCGCCGGTTAGCACTGCGGTGCGCATCCCCATTTTACGGGCCGCGATGATGCCGTTAATGACATTGGCAGAGTTGCCACTGGTGGAGATGCCTAAGGCCAGATCGCCTGGTTTACCTAAGGCCTTGATCTGTTTTGAAAAGATATCATCGAAGGAGAAATCGTTGCCGATACTGGTCAGCACCGAGCTGTCGGTGGTCAGAGCAAGAGCGGCCAGAGGGGGGCGGTCAATGAGAAAACGGTTCACAAACTCTGCCGCCATATGCTGGGCGTCGGCAGCACTGCCGCCATTACCAAAAATCAGCAGTTTGTTGCCGCTGCTTAAGGCTTCCACTGTCCACTGGACCAGCAACAGAATCTCTTCCAATTGCTCTTTGGCAAAGGCTTTCTTCGCGGCAATGGAGCCTTCAAGGCTGGTCAGGATAAGCTGTTCCACGGTTCGTTCTCCCATTAGTTCAACAAAGGGTTGCAAGATAGTCGAGCAGCCCCTGTTTGTCAATATAACGACTCCGCAAGGTAAGGAAACCGGGCCGAAAACACAACTAGCCCTTATTTCAAGAAATCTCCAAACAAAATAAACAGTTGGCACCCTTCTAAAAACAGGATAAGTTCCACCCTATGCAGAATAAACAACCCCTACCACCACTCCTGAGCCGGATCATGAACAAACGGTTCATGATCACCTTCGCCATGGGCATGGCGTCGGGGTTGCCGTTGTTGATCACCATCACCCTGATGCAGGCCTGGGCTAAGGAAGCGGGCATCAGCCTCAAAAGCATTGGTCTAATGGCGCTGGTGGGGTTGCCCTATACCCTCAAGTTTGTCTGGGCGCCTATCTTCGACCGTTTCTCCCTACCCTTTCTTGGCCGTCGCCGCGGCTGGTTACTGGTCATTCAACTAGCCCTCTTCGGTGCCATTATCGCCATGGGCATGACTCACCCCGACCAGGGCGGCAGCCAGATAACCTTATTCGTTCTGGCCGGTTTTCTGATCACCTTTTTCTCCGCCTCCCAAGATATTGTCATTGATGCCTACCGCCGTGAGGATCTCACCGATCCAGAACTTGGCTTGGGCTCATCCTATTATATCTACGGCTATCGGGTGGGGATGCTGGTGGTGAGCGGCGGCGGTCTGATTCTGGCCGATTATCTCCCCTGGAACCAGGTTTTTATAGTAATGGGGCTCTGTCTGCTGCCTTGCATCTTCGTCACCATCATCGCCAGAGAACCACCGGTCCAGGAAGCTGCACCTCGTAACTTCAAGGAATCGGTACTTGATCCATTCATGGAGTTTTTTACCCGCAGCGGGGTGATCTGGATGCTGCTTTTCATCCTCCTCTATAAGGTGGGCGATAATATGGCAGCGGCCCTCTCCACCCCTTTTTATCTAGATTTGGGCTTTTCCAAGACAGAGATCGGGACGGTGGTCAAACTGGTGGGATTTTGGGCTACCCTGGTGGGCTCATTCATGGGCGGGGTGATTATCCTGCGGGTGGGGATCAATCGTTCACTATGGATCTTTGGCTTCCTACAGATGTTTTCCACCGCCGGTTTTGCCCTTCTTGCCAAGGCCGGACACAATATCGGCTTACTCTCTGGAGTGATCTGCTTTGAAAACCTGAGCGCCGGGATGGGTACTGCCGCCTTTGTCGCCTTTATGGCCGCGATGACCAACAAGAAGTTCACCGCCACCCAGTACGCCCTACTCTCCAGCCTGATGGGGGTGCCAAGGGTGTTAATCTCTTCATCCACCGGTTTTCTTGCTGAGGGAATGGGATGGTTCAGTTTTTTTATCCTCTGCACCCTGATTGCTCTGCCGGGCATGGTGATGCTGGTTAAATTCGCGCCTTGGCGAGAGCAACAAACCACCCCCCACAACTAGTCTCTCGTAGCCCAGATATTTTATCTCTTTTCATCCTCACCAAGACTGCTATACTGTTTAGCTGACGACTAAACGATCAACCTACACCCAGGGTAATGAGCAAAATATCCATCCGCTCAAGATAAATTTTACCAAGAAGACTTAATATCGTTGAGGAGCAACAATGCCGAGGAAGATACTACTTGTCGATCAATCCAAGAGTATTCGTAGAATCTTGCGGACCATGATTCTCGCCAACTTCAACGATGCGGAAGTAAGCGAAGCAGAAGACAACAACGAAGCCATGGACATCCTCCGTGCTGACAAACTGCACGTGGTGCTCTTCTCATGGGAATCAAGCACTGAGCAATGGCTTGATTTTGTCAAACAGACAAAATCCGACCCAAACAGCCATAACCTCAACTTCATTGTTTTTACTTCCAGACCAAACGAAGAACATTTCCAAGAGGCCAAACAGTCTGGCATTGAACATCGCTTGGTTACCCCGTGTACCCCAGAGACCCTGACCGAGATCGTCAACCAGGCCTGTAACCCCGCCCTCCTCCGGCAAAGTCGCCGCTACAACGTGCCGGGCAGCACCGCAACCCTGGCGCAAGGGGTGACCACCCTAGACGCATCAATCATCAATATCAGTACCGGGGGAATGCTCTGTGAATTGGGGATAACCAAAGAACTGGACTGGACGGTGCCGATTATGGCTTCGATCAACTTCACCGGCGTCCACAACGGCATACCGCTCACCGCCAACAACCTATTCGCGGTGATGAGCAGTTTTTTTGTGCAGAAAAGACACCCGGACCATACCCCAAAAACAATCCGGGTGGCCATGCGCTTCCTCGACTTACCCGCCGAGGCCTTGGCACAACTCAACATCGTTTTCAATAACGCCGCAGCTTTGGAAAGCGATCTCAATTAGACTGAGGATATACGCTTTTTTTTACGAAGAACCAGCCACTAGCCGTTGGTTAGTTCCAAAGCGGTCTTGGTGATGGCCGCAGCATCAATCTTGCCCAATTGATAAAGTTGTTCCTGGGAACCGTGCTCCATAAAACGATCAGGATAACCCAAGATTCGCACCTTGACGTCATCAAGGCCACGGCGGGACAACAACTCCATTACCGAACTACCGAAACCACCCTTCCGGACATTATCCTCCACCGTTACCACCTTGCCGGTTTTGCTGGCCCATTCGCAGATCAGGTCGCCATCCAGGGGATTAACAAAACGCGGATTGATCACCGCCGCCTGCACTCCCAACTTGGTCAACCCTTCTGCCGCTTCCATGGCTGTGGTCACCCGGTTACCCACCGGCAGTAAAAGGACATCGTCACCCTCCCGCAACAGCTCACCCTTCCCAAACGGCAAGCGCACCAACTCTTCGTCCATGGTCACCCCGGTACCGCTACCGCGTGGATAGCGCACCGCCACCGGGCCAGGATGGAGAATGGCGGAATAGAGCATGTGTTGCAACTCATTCTCATCCATGGGCGCCACCACCGTCAAGTTGGGGATGAAACGAAGGAAGGTGAGATCAAACACCCCATGATGGGTTGGGCCATCGTCGCCAACCACCCCGCCGCGATCCAGGGCAAAGGTTACAGGCAAATTGGGTAGGCAGACATCGTGGATAATCTGGTCAAGAGCGCGTTGCATGAAGGTGGAATAAACTGCCACCACCGGCAGAAGTCCCTCGGTGGCAAGCCCGGCCGCAAAGGTCACCGCGTGTTGCTCGGCAATGCCGACATCGAAGAACCGATCCGGGTATTTCTCGCTGAAGCCGGTCAGACCGGTCCCAGCCGGCATGGCGGCAGTAATGGCGGCAACCCGTGGATCTTCGGCAGCAATCTTGATCAGGGTATCACCAAAAACCTTGGTATAGCTGGGCGGCGCAGGTGGAGTGGGCAAAGATTTGCCGGTGGCGATATCAAAAGGCCCCACCCCGTGATAATCGCCGGGGTTGCGTTCAGCTGGGGCATAGCCCTTACCCTTGGTGGTTAAAACATGGATCAACACCGGCCCTTTACTGAAATCACGAACATTCTGCAAGGTCTGGATCAGGGTATCCACCTGATGACCTGGAATGGGTCCGATATATTCAAATTTCAAGGCCTCAAAAAGCATCCCGGGGGTAAAAAATCCCTTCAGGCTATCCTCGCCTTTTTTCAGGACATGGAGAATATTCTCGCCGACATTAGCGAATGATTTCAGAAAATGCTCCATCTCCCGCTTAACCCGAGTTACCGAGCGACCAGTGAGTTTACGACTCAAAAAGCTGGACAAAGCACCCACATTGGGAGAGATGGACATCTCATTATCGTTAAGAATCACGATGAGGTTTTTATTAAGATGACCGGCCTGATTCAACCCCTCAAAGGCTAAGCCGCCGGTCATGGAACCATCTCCGATCACGGCGATGGAGCGATGCGGATCACCCTTCAGTTCCTGGGCAGCGGCAATACCGAGACTTGCTGAAATAGAGGTGGAACTATGGCCAGTATCGAAGCTGTCGTAAGGACTCTCCTCCCGCTTGGGAAAACCGCTGATGCCCTTATACTGCCGGAGGGTGCGAAATCGGTCACGCCGGCCAGTAAGCAGTTTATGGGCATAGGCCTGATGGCCCACATCCCAAACCAGTTTATCATCAGGGGTATTAAAAACATAATGGATAGCCAGAGTTAATTCGACCACTCCCAAGCAGGGGGCAAGATGACCGCCGTTGACAGCAACGGTTTCGATAATCTCTCGGCGAATATCCTCTGCCAGTCGGGGGAGATCGGCAACCGCCAGGCGGCGAAGATCTTCAGGGGAGTCAATCTGATTAAGTAGAGATGTTGATTGAGTCATATTCCTCACTATGGGGCGAACTGCTTATAAAAGAACGCCGGAGAGTAATGTATTAAGTTGCGAAAAAACCTTATCGCTTCCGGTTGATAATATACCGGGCCAATTCCCGCAGCGGTTCGGCCCGGTGATCAAAACCGGCCAAAGCTGCTATGGCTGTCGCCACCGCTTCTTGCGCCTTCTCACGAGTGGCCTGAACCCCAAAGAAGGCCGGATAGGTCGCTTTTTCCCGATCAGCATCGGAACCAGCCGCCTTGCCCAGTTCCTCGGTGGTGCCTTCAACATTTAAAAGATCATCAAAAATCTGAAAGGCAAGACCAATGGCCTCGCCGTAAGTGGTCAGAGATGCATAATGGTCATCATCGGCGCCACCGATAATGGCCCCCGCCTGCACCGCAGCGGTGATCAGAGCCCCAGTCTTGCAGCGATGGATGGTGCGCAGGGTTTCAAAATCAACCTCTTGCCCTTCCGAGGCCACATCCAACGCCTGACCGCCCACCATCCCCAAGGGGCCTGCGGCTCGAGAAATCACCTGCACCAGACGCAAGCGGGCGGTGTCACTGATAAAGTCACTTAACGAAGGATCACTGATCAGATCAAAGGCGAAGGTGAGCAGTCCGTCTCCGGCCAAAATGGCTCCGGCTTCGCCAAACACCATGTGATTGGTGGGTTTCCCGCGCCGGAGGTCGTCGTCATCCATGGCCGGGAGATCATCATGGATCAGCGAATAGGTATGGATACACTCAAGGGCACAAGCCACCGGCAATAAAGGGACGGGATCTGTGCCCAGGGCTTCCGCCGCCGCCAGGCAAAGGATGGGCCGTACTCTTTTGCCACCGGCAAAGAGGCTGTAGCGCATGGCCTCCATGTGGCTAACCAGCGGTCCTTGGGCGGGCAACATGCAACTGGCCATGGCATCTTCCACCGCCAAGCGCTTTTCATTTAAATATGTTTTGATATCCATTACCGTCCTAACGGATGATTATTCCAGGTCAGATTCGTCATTGCGGGGCTTAAAAGGCACCGCAGACAGGGTGCCACCTTTCTTCATGAGCAGGTCGACCTTTTGCTGAGCCTCTTCCAACTTTTCATTGCAAAAAGCCGCCATTTTCACCCCTTCATCAAACTTCTTCAAAGCCGCATCCAGACTAAGATCACCATCTTCAAGCTCCACGGCTATCTCTTCCAGTTTAGCAAGGGCATCTTCAAAGGTGGTTTTCTTGGCCATGATGATCCCGTAATCCACCCTGAAAAAGGGTGTTTATAGTTTATGATGGAAATGGATCATGATAAATGAAACCCCCACAATGAGCAACGCCTTTCAAAAAAAACATGGCTGTGTTAATTTGCAACCGACCCATAAAAATGGGTCATCTCTCCAGCCATTGCAATCCATACCATGAACAAGAATCTTACCGAATACATTCAATTATTTGTCGACTGGCTTGCCGTTGAGAAAGGATACTCCGGCAACACGGTGTCCTGCTACGGCCGTGATCTCAAAGAATTCGCCAACCAGACCGGCCCGGAATCACCGGTGACGGAGATCAACTCTCTCCAGGTTCGGGCTTACGTATACACCCTTCATGGCCGCAATAAGAGTTCCTCGGTGGCCCGCAAACTTTCTTCCCTGCGATCCTTTTTTAGATTCTTGCTCCGGGAAGGAACCATCACCGCCGATCCCATGGGCACTATCTCCATGCCCAAACAGGGCAAATACATGCCGGTTTTTCTGTCGGTGGATGAGGTTTTCACCCTTCTGGAGATACCCAATGCGGATGACACCTTTGCCGCCCGCGACCGCGCCATTATGGAGTTACTCTATTCCACCGGCATGCGCGTATCAGAATTAGCCAGCCTTGATCTTCCCGCCCTTGATTTTACAACGGGAATGGTTAGGGTAACCGGCAAGGGAAACAAACAGCGCTTGGCCCCCATGGGCAATCCAGCCATGGAAAGCATCAACGCTTATTTGGGCCAACGGGACAACTTACAGCAAGACCGACTGAGACGAGGCCTTGACCTTGATGGCGACGCCCTCTTTTTAAACACTCGGGGCAGCAGACTCACCACCCGCAGTATTGAGCGATTGGTTAAGATGTATGCGCAACGAGCCGGAATCGCCAGCCGGGTGACCCCCCATGCTCTGCGCCATTCATTCGCCACCCATTTACTGGAAATGGGCGCTGATTTGCGCACGGTGCAAGAGCTATTGGGCCACGCCAGCCTGTCCACCACCCAAAAATACACCCATCTGAACCTGGATCACTTGAACAAGGTATACGATCAAGCGCACCCCATGGCCAGACGAAAATAACCCTACGAGATTAGACATTATATATGGAGGATTCATTGAAGATACGATCAACTACCGTTATCTGCATTAGACATCAGGGCCAGGTGGTAGTGGCCGGTGATGGCCAGGTTACCCTGGGCAATACAATCATGAAACATAAGGCGCGCAAGGTGCGCCGCCTCTATAACCAGCAGGTGATCACCGGTTTTGCCGGGGCCACCGCCGACGCCTTCACCCTCTTTGATCGGTTGGAGAAGAAACTCGAACAGTATGACGGCAACCTGATGCGGGCAGCAGTGGAACTTGCCACCGACTGGCGCACCGATAAGGTCTTGCGCAAGCTGGAAGCCTTTCTGGTCTGCGCCGATAAGGATCACAACCTGCTGCTCACCGGCACTGGTGATGTGATCGAGTCCGACGACGGCATCATCGCCATCGGCTCCGGCGGCCCATACGCCCAAGCAGCAGCCAAGGCGCTGATTCTGCACAGTGATCTCGACGCCGAAGGCATTGCCCGTGCGGCCATGGAAATCGCCGGGGAGATCTGTATCTATACCAACAACGAGATCGTGGTCGAAAAGCTCTAAGGCTATGTTGAACACCTTTTAAATCATCCCCAAAACCTTTCACTGGACTGCCAAGCATCATGAATCCTGTAAATACCCTTACCCCCCGCCAGATCGTCATCGAACTGGATCGCTATATCATTGGCCAGGAAAACGCCAAGAAATCCGTGGCCATCGCCCTCCGTAACCGCTGGCGACGCCAACAGGTTGAACCACCGCTACGCGATGAGATAGCGCCCAAAAACATCATCATGATCGGACCCACCGGCGTGGGCAAGACCGAAATCGCCCGCCGCCTGGCCACCCTTGCCCAATCGCCATTCATCAAGGTTGAGGCCTCCAAGTTCACCGAGGTGGGCTATGTGGGCCGAGACGTTGAATCCATGATTCGCGATCTGGTGGAGCTGGCCATCAACATGGTTCGCGATGAAGAACGAGAACGGGTGATCAGCAAGGCCAAGGAACAGGCCGAGGAGAAAATCCTTGATCTTTTAGTGCCGCCTGCTCCTACCCCGGTTGGTTTTAATCCCGCCGACATTACCCCGCCGCCAGATAATGCTTCTTCCACTAGGGAAAAATTCCGCACCATGCTCCGGGAAGGAAAGCTTGATGACCGGGAAGTAAAAATGGAGTTAGAACAGGCCACAGCCATGCCAGCCGTCGAAATCCTCTCGGCCTCCGGCATGGAGGACATGGAAAGCAATCTCAAGGATATGTTCGGCAAGATCTTCCCCAACAAACGCCAGCAAAAACGTTTTAAGGTTCGGGAAGCACTGGAGGCGATGCGTAAACAGGAAGCCGAAAGCTTGATCGACATGGAGATGGTTAAAAAACTTGCCATCCAGCGCACCGAGCAGACCGGCATCGTCTTTTTGGATGAGATCGACAAGATCGCCTCCCGGCAGGGCGGCGGTGGCCAAGGCCCGGAGGTATCACGGGAAGGCGTACAGCGCGACCTGCTGCCCATCGTTGAGGGCGCCACCGTTACCACCAAGTACGGAATGGTTAAAACCGACCATATCCTCTTCATCGCCAGTGGCGCCTTTCACCTCTGCAAACCAAGTGACTTGGTGCCGGAGCTGCAAGGCCGTTTTCCCATTCGAGTTGAACTGGAAGCCTTGGGCAAGGAAGAGTTCTACCGTATCCTCACCGAGCCGCAAAACGCCCTTAGCCGCCAATACATTGCCCTGTTGGCCACCGAAGGCATCGAGCTGGTCTTTGAAGAAGAAGCTTTACGCGAAATGGCCGGGATCGCCGCCACGGTGAACCGCAAGACCGAAAATATCGGTGCCCGCAGGCTGCATACGATCATGGAACGATTGCTGGAAGAACTCTCTTTTGAGGCCCCGGAGAAGGAAAAAGGATTGTTTACTGTCAGCGGCGATTATGTCAAAAAGCAGCTGGCTGATATTGCCGAGGATGAAGATTTGAGTCGCTTTATCCTGTAATGACCATTGAAAAATTGCTTAAAAACAACCGATAAGGACAAGAGATGATTGATCCAGAACTGAAATACTGCCCCCAATGTCAAGACGAGTATCGGCCCGACATCAGTAACTGCGGAGTTTGCGGAATGGAGTTGGTGAGCGGCGAACAATTTCAGGATATGAATAAATCCACGGCAGAGAAACGCGCGGCCCGCAAGGGAGACCTCTCTGCCGACGACCAGTTGGTGAACATTCAGGGCGGGCCACTGAACGACATGCGGCAACTGGAAGAACTGCTCAACGCTGAGCGCATCGGCACGGTGGTGGCAGGTGATGAACGAAACTGCGGCCAAGGATGCTGCCCGTCAAACTTTTTCCTGCAAGTTCGCCAAGAGGACGCCCCTGACGCCCATGCGATCATCGCAGAGGAACATCAACGGTTGACGGCCCTGGCCGATCATGGGGGCGAACACATGGATGAGGTATACAATCCCGATTCCGGCCAAGCCACCTGTCCGGCCTGCGGCTTTACCTTTCAGACCTTTACCACCACCAGTTGCCCAGATTGCGGCCTTAACTTCGGTTAAGCAACGGGCCTAAAAACGTCACCCGGCAACCTCTGGCAACAGGAAGGTAGCAAGGGCTGCGGTGGCCACCGCCACTTCTCCGGCAGCCTTGATAATCGGCTCCCCGTCCCGTTCGATCTTGCGAACGGCGGCGGCGTCGGGGAAAAAGGCAATGGGTGTTTCTCCCAAGGCCTCGGCCAAGAAGGCTTCATCATCTTGGTCATGCACCAGATTACCCACAAAGGCTACATTGGCAATCTTTACATCCTGGGCCAGTTTTTTAACCTTGAGAGCAGTGCGAACACTTGATTTGGAGGGAATCACCACCACCAGTAATTGATCTACGCCAGCAATGGTTCCCCGGCCCAGATGTTCAACCCCCGCTTCCATGTCCAGCAGAACCATCTGCGTTGGCGACAGCAGCAGTTTAGTGAGCATCCGCTTTAAAACCGTACTCTCGGCACAGGCACAGCCCTTGTCCCCGGTCTGAATAGCGCCTAAAACCATCAATTTAATCCCATTTTTTTCAACAATGAAGTCGGCCAGCAAATCATCGACTTGGGGATTAAGGTTGTAGAAAGGCGATCCTTCCGTCTTACCGGAACGCTGGGTGAGCATCTCTTTCATATCGGCAATGGGGATTATGTTATCAACGTTTTCAACCCCCAGTGACTGCGCCATATGCGGGCTCGGGTCAGCATCAATCACCAACACATCCCGACCTTGCTTATTAAGATAATCTGCCAACATCGCCATGATGGTCGTTTTGCCAACTCCGCCCTTGCCACTAATCGCTATCTTCATATCTTTATTCCCTGCTCCTATTTCTCAAAAAAGTAAGTAACTACTCACAAGGTACGAGTTTTCTGCCTATCCGCCCTGTTCCCAGGAAGACGCCTTGATCTCCGGCACCCTGTAAACAGTTACAGGGTGCCGGAGATCAAGGAAACAAGGTCGCTAGCCGGTGAATAGTTACAAAGATTGTTATATTAACACTATCTCCGCAACAGCCCGTCCTGACAGCCAATTCAGCCAATGAGGGACAGCACCGTGA
>JAQYVW010000151.1 GCA_030145325.1 Desulfurivibrionaceae bacterium | reverse complement strand
TGGTGTAATCCACCCGCATGAACCGTCTGCCGGTGGAGCGGGTAAACTGCCAGATGCCGGCGGCGCCGAATTTACTGTACGCCTTGACATTGAAGGAGGATTCCACATGGGCCAGATAGGCCAGATCCTCGGGCAGACCATGGCTGCGAAATTCGGCTTTAATCGTTGCCAGATAGGCTCCGGAGCGGATGATCCCTTGCCGGAAGCGGTCTTTCTGCCCCCGCTGCATCCTGAGATTGCCGGCGGCAGCCTTGAAATCATGGCGACCGGCCTTGTCCCCGAACAGCTTGCGCACCCTCTTTTCTTCTGCGGTTACCGGTTTTTTGCCCGTTGCCAGCCGGTTTAAAATGTTCTGGTACTTTTGTTTGGTCCGTTTGCTGCGTTTACGATTGATTTTTCGAGCCCCACCCTTGCCTTCCTCCACCAGGGTGATCACCTCGTAGATGCGGCTGAGATCCGCACTGTCATGGATGAGTCCCTGGGTCAGCGAGTAACGGCCATAGATATCCTCCCAGAAGGCAATATTGGCTTTCTGGCAATCATAGACAGGGAATGGTTCGGAGGCGAAGACCGTTGGGGGGGCAAAAATCAGCAGGGTCAGGAGGATAGCAGCCCAAATGGCGGGGATACGGTGCAGCCGAGTGGTAATCATTGCGCAGTTTTCTCTGTTGCAATCACTGCCGGATTCAAGCGGGAAAGGGGGCGATGACGGCCAACAGTCGGGATGACGAGGTGTCGCTCCGGCGATTATGGTAATTCATATCAAAATAACGTTGACAGTCACCCTTAAAACAACCTTAAATTGCCGCAAATGTCAAGAAAGGGATGGGTTTGGGTCGGTGAAATGAAGTATTGCCGTACCCCTTAAAAATCCTCAAAGTCCTCGTCGTCAAAGAGGATAATATCTGCTGTTTATTATGGTTGTTTTTTGTTCCTTTGGACAAGAAAAGAGTTTTTTGCTTGAAGTGAGCAGCCGTTTTTCTTTGCGAAGCAATTCACTTGCTTGTTTGGTTCAAATCAACATAGAATCTCAAAAATTAATGCTTTGCGCTTATTCAGGGGGTGGCGGGAACTGTGAAGAAAGATCGTCTTAAATATATCTCTGTTGTGTTGTGTGTGGTGCTGTTTCTGGCGGTGGTCGGTTACAAAGTTGTTTTTTCGGCATTGGCTGCACCCGAGGTCGACATCAAGCAACAGACCTTTGCTACTCTCAATGCAATCAAGAACAGCAAGCGTGAAGAAATAATCCGCCATTTTAGCGATATTGGAAAAACAGCCCTGGCGATCAAGGATGATGAAATCATGCTTCGCTGTTTCGAGAAACTGCAACAGGGGAGCAACAGTTCGAGCCTGGAGTATGCGGTTGATGCACGGTACGCCACTGCCTATGGCGATTTTTATGACATCCTCTTTGTCGATTCCAGCGGTTACGTTTTTCATTCGATTAAGAAAGAACGTGATTATCATAGTAGCCTCTTTTCTTTACCACCGACAAACGACCAATTGGCCAAGGCCCTGAAGCGGCCGGGTGAAGAGCAGTTCGTCGAATTTAATTATTACCGTCCTTCCGACGAGCCGGCCGCCTTTTTTACGGTGTCCCTCCAGGAGCAGGGGCGGCATGTGGGCTGGTTTGTCCTCCAGGTTTCCACCAACAGTACCAATCAGATCCTCGCCGATCATAAAACCATGGGCCGTACCGGCGAGGTTTATCTGGTCAATCAGGCCAGCCTGATGCTCTCTGATTCCCGTTTCATGGAGGACAGCACCATCCTTCGCCAAAAAGTGGATACCCTGGCGGTCCGGGAGGCGTTACGGAAAAAGATTGGTGATCGTATCATTGAGGATTATCGGGGAGTGAGGGTTTTCAGTTCCTATGAAAATTTCGATGTTTTCGGTGCCACCTGGATAATTATTGCTGAAATTGACGAAGAGGAGGTGCTTACGGAATTTTACAAAGAGCACAAAACGTATTTTCAGCGCGAGTTTGTTCGTTATCTGGGCCAGGTTTCCCGGCCCGCCATGGAGAGTCGGCCCGCTGAACTCCCCCGGCAACGTGTGGATATGAATGAGTTCGCCAAGGCGGGAAAAGGCCGACTGCTTGCGACCCATGGCGTGGCTAGTTGCACTGCGGTAGCCATTTATTATCCCGACCGATTCAGCTATCTGGCCCATATCTCTCCCACCGACGAAATCTATCAGGACCGGGCGCTGACTAAATTGTTTCTTGGTCGGCAGTATCACAATTTTCTCGCCGAGTTACTCAACAAGATAGAGTTTTTTGAAGTGTATCCTGCCGAGCGGCGGAATTTGCGGGTGGCAATCATCGCCCCGCACAGCGAGAGTTTTGCCAAGGCGCTTGACGCGGCCCTGGCCCACCACCTTGAACTTGCCAATATCTCCTTCATCTACAATCCAGCGGCCCTCCGTGCCGATGTCGCCATCAGTGCCACCGGCAACCGTCTGGAGGTGCAATGGACGGAAGGCGATCGGATTCTGCTTGTGGATGGTCTTGAAGTAGAAAATCTCTCGGAAATCATTAAGAAAATCATTCATTATGATGCCTGACCAGGTGGAACGGTGGCTGGTCAGGATCGGGACGGTTGTTCCCGCTGTGTTTCTGCGCAATTGAATCCGGTCGATATTCCCCCTGCCGCGTTTACAACTTTCAGTTGCCTTTGCCGTAACCACCGGATAGGATTGTAGATATGTTTACACGTAACGATCCCCGTTTAGTTGCTTGTAAGCAAATCGACAGTGCGCCAACGCCTACCCCGGAAACATTGCATGAACAAGCAGGACGATATTTCCGCTACGGAAAAATTGCTGGATATAATTCGCAAGGACGAGGCAACCGCCGGCCTGGATGATCTTGCTTTGGAGCTGGCCACGCCTCCTGCCGGAGAAGGTCCGCCGGCAACCGTTGTC
>JAQYVW010000067.1 GCA_030145325.1 Desulfurivibrionaceae bacterium | reverse complement strand
AATCTCACCGAAAACGAAGTTAAGGTAATAATGATCTCAGCCTTGGATGACCCCAAAAACGTGGTTCACGCTTACGCCAAAGGCGGCGCCACTTCATTCCTCGTCAAACCTGTCTGTCAGGATGAATTAATTAAACGAATCAAAGAAATGGGGCTACTGTCCTAAACAAGACTATCTCCTTGTTCAAACTTCCAAATACAATATTGTTTTAAGCGAACACCTTGGCTATAATTAACAACATCAAGATACAACCCACAAACCCATCATCTTGATCTAAAAGAGAAAATCATAAATGGCTGCAAAGAAAAAAATATTAATTGTCGATGATGGCCGCGCCATCCGCCACTGGACACAAACCATTTTCGCCAATGATTATATTACCGATCAAGCAGAAGATGGTGAAGAGGCATTGGAAAAACTCCCCCTTTTCAAACCAGACCTGATCCTCCTTGATGTGGAAATGCCCAGACTAAACGGCCTACAGACTTGTAAAAAGATCCGCCAAGATCCCAACTTCAGATTCGTCAAGATTATCTTTGTTTCCGGAAACATCTCCATCGCCGACCGCATGGCTGGCTATGAAGCAGGCGGCGACGACTATGTGACCAAACCATACGACGAGGGAGAGCTCTTCGCCAAGGTCAACACCTTATTAAGACTTAAGAACGAAGAAGAACTCAACCACCTGAAATCAAACTTCCTGTCGCTTATTTCCCATGAAACGAGAACGCCGATCAACGGCATTCTCGGTTGCGCCGAATTATTGCACAAATCCGTAGATGAGAAGAACCGTAAACTCACGGAAGGAATCCTGCATTCCGGTAAGCAGATGCATCGACTAATCGAGAATGTCTTGCTGATCTGCAAACTGAAATCAACCCCAATGGTTAATCAGAAAAAAGAGAGAAAACAGGTAGGAATGATCGTGCAGGATCAACTCAAAGATATGGAAAAAACCATCTTGGACAAGAATCTTGCCATCACCATGAACGGCAACATCTTCGCCAGTGTAGAAGCGTGCCCAACTCTGCTGGAAAAAGCTTTCTGCTGCGTCATCGAAAATGCGGTGAAATTCTCACCCGCAGATGGACAGATTAAGATCGACATCAACGAACGCGACTCCCAATGCATCGTCACCGTGGCTGACCAAGGGCCAGGTATCGAACCCACATCAATAGAAAACATCTTTGACGAGTTTGCCATTACCGATATCGCTCACCACCAAAACGGCTTAGGAGTTAGCCTCTCCATCGCCAAACAAATCATTGAAGGCCACGGTGGTGACATAAAAGCTGAAAATCATAACAGAAAGGGCGCAATCTTCACCATCAACCTACCAACAAAAGCCTTGGTAGTTGCCGCAACGGCATAATGGAAGATGACCGGAAGATGGTACGACTTAAGACCAGACCCCGAACAGACAAAATCCCTTAAAAAACATTCTTAGCAAGATCTCAGCCACCATATTCAATCAAGATAGGCTATTTCCCCGGAATATTCCACCAGGGTAGTATTATCGGTTAAATGCCTGAGGATCAAGCCACCGTCGGGGGAAAGCCCTTCAACCACCGCCTCGTACTGGGGATTCTTCTGCACATCATAACCAAAGAGAACCCTCCGGCCCAAGGTATCGCTGGCTTGACGCCACATCCTCACCAACAGAGGTTCGACCTCGATACAACCACTGCCGTCGTCACCCTGTAAGCGCTCCCCCTCTTCATAGTGTAAAAGACCGATCCCCCAGGCAAGTTTGGCCAGCAAACGAGCCGCAAACTCCTCCAAGTCGAGAGAAACCCCAAGCACCCGGCGCATGGAAATGGCTAAATCAGCAAGTTCCGGCGGGAAATCATCGTTATTGACGTTGACCCCGATCCCCACCAACACATACTCCTCACCATGGCGAGGGCCGATAACGGTTTCGGTCAAGATCCCGGCAATCTTCTTGCCACCCACATGAACGTCATTAACCCATTTTAGTTGCGCGGAGACCCCGCAATGACGAATAGCCTCACAACAAGCAAGACCTGCCGCCAAGGGATAAAGTCTGGTGGCCTCAGGGAGAAGGGTATTGGCAAAGGCCACTGTCATCCACATCCCGCCCACCGGCGCATGCCAGTAACGGCCAAAACGACCTTGACCATCAGCCAGGCTGTCAGCAACAATGACGGTGCCGCTGGCAAAAGAACGATCTGCCAGTTCGCAATCGTGAATAAGTTTTTTGGTATAGGCCATGCCTCGATCGAGGCTGGCAAAGGCTTGAATCTCGGAACCGACCACTGCCCCGTAGCGAAAAACCTGCTCCACCGCATGGGAGTCGAGCAGGCCCTCTCGCAACTCCATCTCTTGATCACGAATGAGCTGCCGCACCAGAGAAGGAGTAAGGGAGTCTATTCCCATTCCGCTTTGACGCGGGTAATGATTTTCTGAATATAGGGGAGTCTTTCCTCGGCACAAATACCGATCAAGGGTTCATCAAGTTCGGTGGAAACGCCGGGCTTAAAATACACCGAGTGGATGATCCCCGGCTCACCAGCGTAATAAACAGGGATATCCCGTTTCATCAACGACATGGTGAGAATCTCATCACCGGGCTTAATGGAAACACCCCGCTGTCCGTATTTGTCTATCCGAGCCTGCAACTCTAAGGAAAAGAAGTATTTCGCCCGCTCTGGAGCTCGGAACTGAAACAATACCTTGCGCAGGATACCGTCAATGATCTCTCGTTTCTTAAGCGGATGCTTAATAACCATGATCTTTTCACCAGCCTCCACGAAGAGACCTTCCAAATCATCACGGAGGGCTGAGATAACCCCATTGGTGGCGCAATGCACCTGCTTGGGGTTCCGCTCTCGTTCGAGCACGTAGAGGAGGGTTCCCGGCACATGATTCCACTGGCCGCTTACCCCTTCCACCACATCACCATTATGAACCTTGAACCTGATCCGACCGGTGTGAATGGTATGCATATCCACATAGCTATAAGGATCAGAGCGGTACTTAGTGAGTATTTCGTCGAAATCGATGTCCTGTTCCATTACTTGGTCCGGCATATAAATTATCGATAATAGAGGTTGCGGCCGCCCATGGTCATCAGCGACTTATGAAGGTTCCGCCGAAATTCACGACGATCCCAGATTCCATGGATATGACCGCGCTTCAAAGCGTTTCTGGCGCTATGATAATCAGGCGGGATATCCTGGCCGGTGGTATCACGAATAACTCGATGCCCGGCAAAACCGATGCGGCTGGAACGGATGGCAAACTGATAATGTGAACAGCCCAAAAAGCTTGCCACCGGCCCGGCATATGAATTGTTGTCATAGACGACTACATAGAGACCGCCGGAATCAACATACTCACGCACCGCCATGGTACACTTCGGCATCTGCACCACCCCCAGGGTCCCTTCCTGGATACGAATCCCGCCGGTGGTATGCACATAAGAAAGCAAAGGACGCCGCTTGATCCTGGCAATCTCGCAGGCGCGAACAAACTTCTCGCCTTCAGCTGCGCCCACGGTGCCGTTACGGAAGTCGCTGTAAAGCATGGCGACAACAATATCAACTCCCATGACCTTGGCATCAAAGGTGATGATGCCACTCTTACGACCGGTCTTGGCACGAGCAGCATTCAGCCGCTTTTCAAAGCCAGTGGAAGCCAAGGGGTTTCCGGCAGCAATATCAGGATTGAACTCCTTAATGGAGTCACTATCAAAGAGGTGCTGCAGATACCATTGATATTCCAACGGAAAATGATGGCCGCAGTTCTCGCAAACCCCACCAAATTCACCGTAAAGATCCGGCACCCAGAGATCTTTGCAACCCAGCTTGGCAGCATTGGGACAAGTAACGGTTCGATCCTCGTTAGCCAGTGGACTGGTGTAGGTATCACCAAACTCCGGCTCACCCCAGGCATGAACACTCTTACCCACCACCGCCCTACTCGCCTTGGCTCCGGGCTTTAAGGCGACAAAATCGTAAGCGGCGGAGAAGGGCGCAGAGACATGACGTAACAACACCGACCCTTCGCCGGAAACATCCTTAATTACCTTCTGAACCTGCTTCTGCTGGCCGCGCAGCAAATCATAACGAAAGCTGTAATAAGCGCCGCAAAACTTCTTGTATATCTTGGACATTGAGGTGGGCTTGCCGGAGAAAGCATTCACCGCCATATTGCGATATTTTCGCGAACGCAACGCCAACAACCTTTTAATCTCGTCGAAGTTCAGCTCCCAAGAAATATCGATATGCGGAGCCTCTCCGTTGCCCTCTTCCGCTTTTTTCACATTCACTTCATAGGCCCGGAAGGCTCGCAAACTCTTGGTTCTAAGCACCGCCTCATCGGTGGCCCGGATCATCTCGAACTTGATCTGCCGGAAGAAAGCAAAATCATCACGCTTGGCGCCCAAAGCAGGCTCCTGAATAATCCTGTCAATGGAGCCCAGACGCAGATTATCGGCAGCGGTTATTTTGAGCCGATCGGCACAGTCCTCAACCAGCTCCTTGGGCATTTTCTCGCCCTCGCGGATCTTGCCTTCGATGGCCGCAGCACCTTCTGGAGAGATAACCGAATAATAGCCATGGGAGAACATCAAGCGAAAATCAGACATGCCGATGGCCTCAGCGCCACCAGAACCACCCTCGGAGATGACCGAAATCATCGGTACCCGTAGTTTTGTCATCGCATAGAGGTTTCTGGCGATCTGCTGGGCAGCACCGGGATATTCCTCCACCGGAAAGGAACCGGGGGTGAAGATATAAAAATGGATGGGAATGCCTTCGGTTTCAGCAACCCGCATGAAACGTAAGGCTTTCTCGTTACCCCAGGGCTTGCTGGATCCGCCGTTGCGAAACTCCTCGCCATGCCCCTTCTCATGACCGATAACCATGACCTGCTGGGTGACCATCTTCTGCTTCACCTGGCGGACGATATTGGCCTTGGCCACCACCATGGATGGGTCAATATTGGCCTCATCCTCACCACCCAGCTCGGTATATTCTTCGTAAACGTTTTCAAGGATATCTTTCAAAGAAAAGCGTAGAGGGCTGCGCACGATGCGCACCCGATCCATGGAGGATAGATTCTCCTCACAACGCTTTTCAAGAAAGGAGATCGCTTCTTCAAGGGAACGGATCTCCTCAACCATCGCCTCTTCGGAATAGTCATAAAAGTCGTTTTTCAACAACTCGTTCTTTTCCTGCAGGCCGGTGAGGTTGGCCCACTCGTTCCCATCTCTGATCTGGGTGAGATAGGTGAGGCGCTCATCCATCTTCAGGAGTCGCTTGTGTAAATCTTCCATCTATTATCTCTGCCTTATCTTAGAAGGTGAGGAGCCGGGCCAGATTATTCTGTAGATACGGAATATTGGTGAGGATGGGGTCGCCGGCGGCGTTCTGACCTTTAATGACCACCTCGTCCATAAATTGCTTGGCCCGCTGCTTGGCCTCTTCCATGGTATCTCCCCATACGATGGAAAGAGCCAGGTTGGGATCATAATCACTGGGGATAACATAGGGGCGATCAAAGGGGACATGGGTATAGGTCGCGGCCCAATCGTGCTTTGGCACCGAAAAATTATCGATGGTGCCGATCCAAGGGGCAAAGCCGCGTCGGGTGTCCTCGGCGATGATCCGCATCTCGATGCTGGTGCCACGAAATTCGATATCCTTCTGGGAGTACCCCATCCTCTCACCCAGCCCCATGCGGATCTGTTCACGAATCAGATTGGGATGTTCGCCTTTCAGATAGCTGATCCGAGCCGAAACATCGTTTTCCACCTGAATGCGGGTATTAACCTCCAGCAGATAGGGGCGCCCATCTTCAGCAACGATCCACTCCCAGGTGCCGACATTATCATAGCGAACGTGGGAAGCAAGTTTGAGAGAATACTCAACCACCTTATCCATCACATCGGCAGCATCAAAATCATAGGCGAAACAGCTACTATCGAAGCCCGGCGCAGCCTCAAGACGTTTCTGGCGACCAGTACTCTGAATGGTACAGTTCCGAGTTCCGAAATGCGCCCGCTCGCCATGCCGACTACAGACCAACTGAACCTCCAGGTGGTTATAATCACGCAGACACTGCTCGATCAAGACCCCGCCGTCGCCAAACTGACGCTTGGCATAACTTTGGATCTGCCGATAAACCCGGCGAAACTGCTCGACCTGATGTACTTCCTCAATACCCATCCCGCCGCCGCCAGCAGCGGCCTTGACCAAGATGGAAGGATTACGAATCCCCTGCTCTTGCTGATCGTCCAGCAACTGCCGGGCAATGGCCTCAGCCTCCATCTCATTATAGATAGGCCCGTCGGTGCCAGGGATGGTGGGAATCCCAAGACGATTGGCAACCCGCTTGGTATTGATCTTGTCACCAAGATCCTTAATCACTTCCCATTTGGGGCCGATAAAGGTCAGGGGCCGGTCACGAACCGTCACCCGCCGGGCAAAACGAAAGTCTTCAGAGAAAAAACCGTATCCAGGATGGATAGCGGTACATTTGGTATGATCGGCAACAGCTAGAATATCGTTGGGATCGGTATAACTGGAAACTCGCCAAGCCTTGCTCCGGTTACTCTCGCTATCGAGATTAAGCCGAACATGCTCGGAATCAACGTCCTCGGGCGTATAGATCACGATATAATCAAGACCCAGATCCTTACAAGCTTCCATGATCCGGATGGCGATCTCGCCGCGATTTGCAATCAGTACTTTATCTTTCAAAAGTGATGACCTCGCATCAATCATTAACCGTCGACGAATCCCGGCAGTGCCGGGGCTCCAATACACGGCGACGGTTTCAATAAAACTAAAAAAACCGTCATCACATTCATATCATCGAACAGGTATGGTGCCGACGCCAGCGCCCGCAACCGTCAGCTTATATCTAGCCAACGGTATAGTGTCACGTCAACCCTGAAACGCCACATCCTGATGGCAATTCCACAGAATTTAAACCTTAACGCAACCCTAGGGTAGACTTACCCTCTTTCACCATAATATAAAAGGATGAATAATCCTCAGCCGATTATTCATCCTGCGGAGAAACAAATTCCAACCCAAACTGCCCTTTGAGTCACTCATCGCCACCAGAATCAAGGAGTATCATCCCAAGAACCTCTTCCCCAAAACCTTGACGAGCAACGACACAACGACAATCCTGAATCACCAATAAGGGTGCCTTTTATACCGATTTTCACCTGCAACGTCAAATATTTTTCTTTATAACCTATATTCCCCCCCTGACAACAGGCCTTTACCTTAACCCTGTCACCTCCTATCAAAAATGACTTACAACCTCCACACGTCCCCCCTCAAGAATTACCCCCCAAAATAATGATAGCGAACAAGGGCAATAATGACGTACTATCATTTTGAATATCAATCAACGTGTTAACAACTTTCACCTTTCTTCAATTCGATCATTAATTAATGGATTCAGAACCTCCTTCTCCAGACCAGAAAGAACCATCGCTAGCCCGACGCATTCTTCATACGATGGGCTTATTCCGGGTTCCAGACACCACCGAAGATCTTGAACATGAAATTCAGGAATTAATCGATGAGGGTGCGGAACAAGGGCTAATCAGCAGCCACGAAGGGCGATTGATCAGCAGTATCCTGGAATTTAAGGATACCTTGGCCCGCGAGATCATGACCCCGCACACCGAAATGGTCTGTGCGCCGGAGACCATCTCCATTCGCGAAATCATTGCCCTAATCACCGAGCATGGCTTCAGCCGCATCCCCATCCATGCCGAATCCCCTGATCAGATTATCGGTATCCTGCACGCCAAAGATCTACTGCCACATTCACTTAACGATGCCCCAGCCCTTGAAATAGGCCAGATTATCAAACCGGCCTACTTCATCGGCGAAGATTACAAAATCGTTGAGCTACTCAAGGATTTTCAGAACCAGAAAAACCACCTGGCCATCGTTACCGATGAATTCGGCAGCGTTCGCGGCCTAATTACCCTGGAAGACGTTCTCGAAGAGATCGTCGGCGAAATCTCCGACGAGTACGATAAGGCGGAAAATCCCTGGCAAGAAGTCGACGCCCACACCCTGCTTGCCGATGCCAAGGTCGATATTGAGGAGATTGAAAGCTTCTTCAAGGTTGAATTGCCCGAAGGCCCCTATGAATCATTGGGAGGCTTGATTTTACAACACCTAGGCCACCTCCCCGCCGCTGGCGCCGAAGTAGAGATCAACACGCTCACATTCAAGGTGGTTTCCGCAACTAATCGTCGCATCAAGATCGTCAAGGTCAGCAAGAAAAACAGCGACCAATGAACTCCCCAATCTTGAAATTATTATCAGCCCTCAGTTCCGGTCTGTTGCTGTTCCTCGCCATGCCGGGCACTCCTGGGATCGCATTCTGCGCCTGGATAGCCCTTGTCCCCCTGCTCATGGTCAGCCGTTCTGCGGCTTCGCCGGCCAATGCTGCCTGGCTGGGGCTGGGCTGCGGAATGATTTTCTACTCACTTTCTCTTTCCTGGATCAACATTGTTCTCGGCACATTCGGCCATCTGGACTGGTGGCTTTCGGGTACGGCCTTACTCCTGCTCGCTCTTTACATGAGTATCTATCTGGCAATCTTCAGCGCCGGGTGCCGCTGGGCTGCCCAACGCCTACCATTACCCCTTTTCGCCCCCATTCTCTGGATTGGGCTGGACTCCATCCGCGCCAGACTATTTTCGGGCTTCCCCTGGCTGGATCTGGGCTATAGCCAATTTCAAATTAACCCCATCCTCCAGACCGCCGACCTTTTCGGCCACCACACCGTCACCTTTCTCATTGTCATGGTCAATGGTCTGCTGGCAACCATGTTCATCCTTCTGGCCAAGCAACAACAAGCACCTATCCAGAGGCGAACCATCGTCACCGCCATCATGCCAGCCATCATTCTCCTTACCGCCGCCTTTTGGTACGGGACACTCCGTCAACAACAGGTCTCAGCCCTATACAAGCAGGCCGAAAGTATCACCGTCACCGTGGCACAAGGAAATATCCCTCAAGACCAAAAATGGTCGGCAAATTTCCAGCAGGAAACAGTCAATCGCTATCTCAACCTTTCGGAAAAGGCGTTGGCCGACAAAAATCCTCCCTCACTCCTGATCTGGCCAGAAACGGCGTTACCCTTTTACCCCATGGAGAGCCCATACTTTGTCGAACTTGTTGACCAACTGGTCAGCAAAAGACACACCAATCTTCTTTTTGGCGCTCCCCATCGCCAACGCCCCATCCCCAATAGCCCGCCCCAATATTACAACAGCGCCTTCCTGGTGATCCCGGCAGATCGACCGGTCTCAGGAATGCAGCTACCGCTGGTTGACAGCCCCCCCCTGGGCCACATTCAGGGCAGATATGACAAACAGCACCTAGTTCCCTTCGGCGAATATATCCCCATGCGCACAATCCTCCCCTTTCTGGCCCCGGTGGTGGAAACAATCGGCGACTTCACCCCCGGTCTAGCCACGGGACCAATCTCTTGCGAGAACGCCCGGATTGGAGTATTAATCTGCTTTGAAAGCATCTTCCCGGAACTGGCCCGCAACCATGTCGCCAATGGCGCTAATCTGCTGGTCAATATCACCAACGACGCATGGTTTGGCCGCTCCAACGCCCCATGGCAACACCTGTCGATGGCAACTTTTCGGGCAGTGGAAAACCGCCGTAGTCTAGCCAGGGCGGCTAACTCCGGAATCAGTGGCTGCCTTGACCCACTTGGGCAATGGGCACAACTGTCAAACTTATTCACCGCCGACCAAATCACCGCTCGCTTGCCGCTGTTAAGCACGGAAACATTTTTCAATCGTTTCGGTCACCACTTCGGCTCTTTTTGCCTCTGGGCTCTTTTACCTTGCGCCGTATGGATCCGGCGTTCCAGAAAAACAGATCAGGAGAAAACAAATGTCATCTGAATTGAAACAGAAAATCCAAAATCTCAAAGAGCGCCTCCTTGCCCTACGGAACCATCTTTGAAGTAGATGACAAAAAAAATCAACTTGCCGACCTTGAATCACAAACCTTGGCTCCAGGTTTCTGGGACAACACCATTGTTGCCCAAAAATTTCAAAAACAGATTGGCGCTCTCCAAGGCGTGGTTGAGAACTGGGAATCATGCCAGGCCACCTTGGATGAAGCAGAGCTCCTACTTGAACTAGCCATTGCCGAAAATGATGAAGAGACCGAAAATGAGGTGGCAACCCTAGCCGCCGAACTTGAAGGGAAGGTGGAGATATTTGAGCTTGAACGGATGTTCACCGGCGAGCACGATACCAATCACGCTCTATTGACCATCCATGCCGGAGCTGGCGGCACCGAAGCCCAGGACTGGACCGACATCCTGCTGCGGATGTATCTACGCTGGGCGGAAGTAAAGAACTTCGAAACCGACATCCTTGACTACCTGCCTGGAGACGAAGCCGGGGTGAAAAGTGTCACGGTGATGATCTCCGGTCGCTACGCCTACGGAATGCTGCGTTCCGAAATGGGCATTCACCGCCTGGTTCGCATCTCACCTTTTGATACTGGTGGCCGGCGGCACACTTCATTCGCCTCGGTTTTCATCTTCCCGGATCTGGATGATGACATCAATATAGATATCAACGAAAAAGATCTACGCATCGACACCTACCGGGCCAGTGGCGCCGGTGGACAGCACGTCAACAAAACCAGTTCGGCGATTCGGATCACTCACCTGCCCACCAATATTGTTGTTCAGTGCCAAAATGAACGCTCGCAGCATCGCAACAAAGACACCGCCATGAAGATGCTAAAGGCGCAGCTCTACGACCACGAGAAAAGGCTACAAGACGAACAACAGCAGGAACTGCACGGTGACAAGAAGGAAATCGGCTGGGGTAGTCAGATCCGTTCCTATGTGCTGCAACCGTACCGAATGATCAAGGATCACCGCACCAACCTGGAAGTGGGCAATGTGGACTCGGTGCTGAATGGCAACTTGGATCCTTTCATCAAGGCCTTTCTGCTCTGGGAGCATTAAAACATAACCGGCCCACAGTTTTGGGATATCCTTAAAACCGTGGGTCGGCTCATCTTTCTCAGTGAGGAAGCAAACGTGACCCACTGCGCCAAATGCGGCGCCTGCACAGCCGTCTGCCCAGTCTATAGAGTTACCGGCCGAGAATCATTGACGGCCAGGGGCAAGATCCATCTTCTGGAACGACTGCCGACCGCAAACTGCTCGGCCCGCTACGCCGACATCATCTCAAAATGCCTTCTCTGCGGAGCCTGCCAAGCAGCCTGCTCGCGAGGGATTGATCTGATCCCTCGTATCGTCGCAGCACGACGTGACTTACCGCTGCTGGTTGGCGACCACCCTTTGCTCGGCAGACTGGTGGAAAAGACCCTCAGCACCCCAGTCTTACTGGCAGCCGTTGCTGATCTAGGCGCCACAATCCAGCGGTTACTGCCAAACAACAGCGGCCTCAGGCTCCGCCTGGGTCTTCCTCCTGAATCCCGGATACCGGCAGCAAAGATAACTGCGGAAAGCCAACAAGCCCCATCCCCACAAAACGATGTCGCCTATTTCAGCGGCTGTCTCGCTCGTTATCCACAACCGGAAATATCCCACGCCACGCAACTGCTCCTGACTCAACACCTGGGCTCAAAACCGCACATTCCTGCCGGGCAGGTATGCTGCGGCCAGGCCGCATACAGTGGCGGCAAACAAGATGATGCCATCCAATTGGCAAAACTTAATATTAGCGCCTTTGCCAACAACGATCTGCCAATTCTCACCTCCTGCGCCAGCTGCTATCACCATCTTTCCCTGTACCCAGAACTACTCCAAGACGATAAAGAATGGGCCGAGAGAGCACGCATCTTTGCAGATCGACTCCGTGAATTTTCCACTTTCTTTGCTGACCTCACCCCCAAAGCCGCAAAATCACCGCTGGCGGGAAACAAATTAGACAAAAAAACCGTTTTCTATCACGATCCATGTCACCTGCGGTTCCACCCCCAAATCATGGAACCGCCCCGTCGTCTCCTTACTAAGGCAGGATTTCTCATTCATAATCTTCCCCAAGGCCCGCAGTGTTGTGGAATGGGCGGGCTCTTTCACCTTGCCCAACCACAACTTGCCGAAAAAATCCGCAATCATCTCCTGACCGACCTTGAGCAACTATCCGTTGATGTTATCACCACCACCTGTTCAGGGTGCCTCCTCCAGTTACGTACTGGCGTGAGACAAAAACAACCACCAACAAAGGTTCAACACCTTGCCGTTCTTCTCGCCGAACAGTTAAAAACATAACAAAAAAACGTAACTGCGCACCGGGTACCGAGTTTTGCTGCGTTAGCGCCCAGCTCACATAACGATGCATCGAAGTCTCCCTTCGGTCGCTTACCTGTTCACAGGGCGATGCCTTGCATCTCCACCTCCCTGCAAACAGTTCCAGCTCCGGATATTGAGGGAATAAGGTCGCTACCCTTATTAGTAGTTACGCAAAAACAACAATAGTGAATCTTGCGGAAATTAAACCTGCGAGTATAATAGCAATTTCTTATCTTATTCAGCCGCAAGGCCATGGAACCAAAGAAAAAAGGAATACCGATGAACAAGACTCTTTTCTTGACGATTATCGCCGCCCTTTTCGCTATCGGCATCGCCACTCCCAGCTACAGTGCCGTGGACTGGGAAACCGGCTTCTCCTTGAAAACCAACACCCCACCCTTGGACACCGCCATCACCCGTGACGGGAAATGGACCTTTGTCCTCACCGAGGGAGGACATATCAACATTTACGGACATGACGGCACCCTGAACGACACCATTGCCGTGGCCCCGGAAATCGATCATCTCGCCATCAACGGAAGCGGCGAGGAACTTATTCTCACCAGCAAACGCACCAACAGCATCCAACAACTTAAGGTCTCCTTCGTCGCCGTCATCAATACCGACGGCGCCCCATCGTTGGGGTCGCCACAAGCGCCGGTGAAGATTGTCCTGTTCAGCGATTTCCAATGCCCTTACTGCAGTAAAGTGGGCAGTTTGCTTGAATATGTCCTTGAACACAATCCAGATACGGTTCGAGTCGTTTACAAACAATTTCCTCTCCCCTTTCACAAGAACGCCCTCCCTGCCGCCATCGCCTCTCTGGCCGCCCAAGAACAGGGAAAATTTTGGGAATTACATGACCTCCTCTTTGAAAACGGCAAGGAACTGAGCAAAGACAAAATTGAAGCCCTGGCCAAAGAGGCAGGCCTGGAGATGAAACGTTTCAACAAGGATCGAACCGACGCCGCACTGCTTGAACGTGTGGAACAAGACATAAAAGATGGTCAACAAGCTGGCGTGCACGGCACCCCGACAATCTTTGTCAATGGTCGCAGCCTCAAGGATCGCTCCCCCCAGGGATTACAAATGCTCGTTGATCAGGAACTGGCAAGAATCAAAAAATCCAACAAGTAACCAAACCGCACATAACTTCCGGCTCAAGGTCGCTTCGAGTTACCCATTGACAAAAAAAACACTGCACTTTCAAGACACAGACGCCGCAATACTACTCTATGGAGACCTCAGCAAGAACCTTCACGCCATGGAAAGAGCGGTGGGGGTTAAGATTGGCGTGCGCGGCAACACGCTCACCATCGACGGCAGCACCCACGAGGTAGAGGTGGCCGAGATTGTTACCAAGCAACTGTACGATCTCATCTGCGCTGGCTACCCTGTTTATACTCAGGATGTAGTTTACGCTGTGCGTGCCATTGAACGCGCCCCCAATGCAGACCTAAAAAAGATCTTTCTCGACGAAGTTTACATAACCGCCCGCAATCGCCGTATCTCCCCCAAGGGGCCGAGCCAGAAACTCTATATCGACGCGATCAGGGAAAATGATATTGTCTTCGGGATTGGCCCGGCCGGCACCGGCAAAACTTACCTGGCCGTAGCCATGGCCGTGGCGGCACTCAACGACAACCGGGTAAAGTCGATCATCCTAACTCGGCCGGCGGTTGAGGCTGGAGAACGTCTAGGCTATCTCCCCGGCGACCTGGCCCAGAAAATAAACCCGTATCTGCGCCCATTATATGATGCCTTAAACGATATGCTGGGCCACGAAAAAGCCGCCGAACTAACCGAACAGGGAGTCATTGAAATCGCCCCCCTGGCCTTCATGCGTGGCCGCACCCTGAACAACGCTTTCGTTATTCTGGACGAAGCGCAAAACACCTCCCGCGAACAAATGAAGATGTTTTTAACCCGCCTGGGATTCAGCTCAAAAGCGGTGGTAACAGGTGACATCACCCAGATCGATTTGCCCACTCAACAGCCATCAGGATTAGTTGAAGCAAGGAAAATACTGCAAAAGATCGACGGCATAGAGTTCACCATGTTTACCGATGCAGATGTGGTTCGCCATCCACTGGTGCAGGATATCATCCGTGCCTATGAAAAAAAGAAACCCTGCGCCAAGAAATAAGCCAAGAGTAGAAAGATGCCCGTTCTGATCCGCGCCGACTACCCCAACCCATTACCGATAAGCCTTAGCGCCGTTCGTGAGGCCGCCATCCACCTGCTCGCTCTTTGCGGACAAGAGCAGAACGACTGGAGCATCCTTCTCGTTGACGACCAACAGATGGCCCATTTAAACCAGCAATACCGAGGCAAAAAAGGGCCAACGAACGTTCTCTCCTTTTCCTTACGGGAAGGGGAAGATTTTACCGCCGACTCCCCCTTGGGCGATGTGGTGATTTCTCTCGACACTACCGCCCGTGAAGCGTTAAACAATGGCATTACCTTGCACCGACGCTTGAAAATCCTGATGATCCATGGCCTCCTGCATCTCCTCGGCCAAGACCATGAACGTTCCGACGCCGAAGCCGATGCCATGGAAGCAGCCGAACGACAACTACTCCGTCGCCTTGACAAAAAACAAAGGAAAGAACCCATGACCAATCTCGCCATCAATGTAGACCATGTTGCAACATTACGTCAGGCTAGAGGCATAGCCGAACCAGACCCGGTACTGGCCGCAGGAATCTGTGAACTGGCAGGGGCAGGAGGGATAGTCGTCCATCTCCGGGAAGACCGCCGCCACATCCAGGATCGAGACGTCTATCTCCTTCGTCAGACGGTAAAAACCAAATTGAACCTGGAAATGGGGGCGGCCAAGGAGATCATCAACATTGCCCTGGATGTTAAACCTGACATGGTGACCTTGGTTCCGGAGAAAAGACAGGAACTAACCACCGAGGGAGGCCTCAACGTCGCAGGACAAAAGAAAAAACTAGCCAGCGTAATTGACAAGTTTATCGCCGCCAACATCCCGGTGAGCCTCTTTATCGATCCAGATGCAAAACAGGTCAAGGCAGCCAAAGAGGTGGGCGCAACCTTCGTCGAAATACATACCGGTCGTTACTGCGACGCGGCCAGCGAAGAAGAACGGAGCAAGGAATTCGACTTGGTGGCTACAGCAGCAGAAGAGGCCTTCGAAATGGGCTTAAGGGTAAACGCCGGACACGGGCTCAACTACCTGACCACTGCCCCGGTGGCAGCACTGGGAACCATCGAGGAACTGAGCATTGGTCATGCGATCATGGCTCGGGCGATCTTTGTGGGGTTGGATCAAGCGGTGCGGGAAATGCTCGCCCAGGTAGTGGCAAGAGGTTAAGAGAGGAACCAAAAACAATTTTTCAAATCATCATCTTTTCGATCTTACTTTTTTCCTCCGTCAACATCTTGCGGAGATGGATCTGCCGTGTTTTCTTCTCAAAATGGATCACCACCGCATCTTCTTCCATGGTAAAAAGACGGGCGATCCCTCCGATCTTGATGGTGACTCCGGGAAAGAGGGTGCCATACACATAGACACATTCATCGGTCAGTTGCTCCATCTCTTCTTGGAGCTTTTTTTCAGCCTCGGACAAGAGGTTAACCCGATCCATCAACTTGGGCATTACCGAACTCATCTTTTTGAGCAGAGCGACCTTATCAGGAGGCATATTAGCCCCCTCCGCCTTCTTCATCGCCTCTAACGTACCAATATTCTTAATGGTTTGATTTAGACGCTCCGGCCAAACCGCCAACTCTTCATCGAGCTTCTTCCGTCGTACCTCCAGGCCGGGATTGACACCGACTCTAATCTCGGTCACCACTTCGCCGTCTGAGCCCAAATCCTTCACATACATCGAACCACCAACCACATATACGCCACCGACAACGGTGCCATTACCCTTGACGGCCAGCATATCACCACCGGTTTTGATCTGCCCCTGGACAATAAAATCCTTTACCGTTAGAGAACCAAGGGTTTCAAGAACAGGGCCGTTTTCAACAAAACCGACCGTCATGTCGTCCTTGCTGCGCAACAGCACATCTTCACCGACGATACTGCCATTAACAACAAGCTTGCCATGGGTCAGGATTTCGGCATTGTTAATATCTTTATGAACCGTAACATCACCTTTGCAACGAACCTTAAAACCTGGCAAGACGTCCCCGGA